>NZ_JACRTE010000003.1 GCF_014385105.1 Qingrenia yutianensis
GTTTTTCAAACAAATACCGAAAACAAACCGTCCGCCGAAAAATTAACGTTTGCAGAACGGGTCAAGGGCATCGCCCTTGTCGTTTAGGGGTGTGGGGGAATCGAAACCCCCACGCTTTTCCCACCGCTTTTACGCTAAAAGCGGTGGGAAAAGCGTGGGGGTTCCGATTCCCCCGCACCCCTAAACGGCTTGGGGTTCCACCCCAAGACCCCTTACGACAATCAAATCATTTAGACAACAGGTAATCGAAGTTTTTCAAACAAATACCGAAAACAAACCGTCCGCCGAAAAATTAACGTTTGCAGAACGGGTCAAGGGCATCGCCCTTGTCGTTTAGGGGTGTGGGGGAATCGAAACCCCCACGCTTTTGAGGCACTTTTAGAGTAAAAGTGCCTCAAAAGCGCGGGGGTTCCGATTCCCCCGCACCCCTAAACGGCTTGGGGTTCCACCCTAAGACCCCTTACGACAATCAAATCATTTAGACAACAGGTAATCGAAGTTTTTCAAACAAATACCGAAAACAAACCGTCCGCCGAAAAATTAACGTTTGCAGAACGGGTCAAGGGCATCGCCCTTGTCGTTTAGGGGTGTGGGGGAATCGAAACCCCCACGCTTTTCCCACCGCTTTTACGCTAAAAGCGGTGGGAAAAGCGTGGGGGTTCCGATTCCCCCGCACCCCTAAACGGCTTGGGGTTCCACCCCAAGACCCCTTACGACAATCAAATCATTTAGACAACAGGTAATCGAAGTTTTTCAAACAAATACCGAAAACAAACCGTCCGCCGAAAAATTAACGTTTGCAGAACGGGTCAAGGGCATCGCCCTTGTCGTTTAGGGGTGTGGGGGAATCGAAACCCCCACGCTTTTCCCACCGCTTTTACGCTAAAAGCGGTGCCTGCGGAGCAAACCGAAAAATAACAATAACCTATTTTTGATATAGAAAAATATTTTTAAAACACCAACAAAACGGGGCGATGTGGGCATCGCCCCCTACAATATTATTGAACGGGCGGAGCAAACCAAAAAAATAACGATAATCTATTTCTGATATAGAACAAAAATTTTAAATCCCAGAAAAAATCATAGGGGCAAACGGGGAAAAATCCCCGTAAAAATCCCCCTCTTATGTCATATTTACGGCAAAAAAATTATATATTTTTATATGGACAGGGGGGATTTTTATGGAGTTGGAACTGTTTTCTAAATTTCTCGGCTACATACTCGGACTTCTGATAATTTTCACGGTTTGCAAAATCTTCTTCAAACCGCTGAAAGTGATATTTAAATTTTTCTTCAGCAGTTTTCTCGGACTGGTTCTGTTATTCATCATCAATTCATTTTCGCACATAACGGGATTTTACATCGGCATAAACCCCATAACCGCGCTGATTTTGGGGCTTTTGGGCGTGCCGGGGATTATTGTAATTGCGATACTGAAATTCTTCATTATGTGAAAAACCGCGAAAAAAAGGATTTTTCAAAAAAATGTGGTATTATATTATTAAGGAAGTGATTTTATGAGTAAAAAAATTATTGCGGTAAACGCAAGTCCGCACAAGGACGGCGACACCGCGTTTATGCTTAAAACCGCGCTCGATATTTTAAATAAAAAAGGTTTTGACACCGAGCTTATCTATCTTCAGAGCGCGCTCAATTCCGCAAAAACACCGTTTTGTATGTGCTGTTCGTCGCCGTGCAGCAAGGCTTGCTACAAGGGCACGGAGCTTGAAACGGTTTTGGATAAAATGGAAAAAGCCGACTGCGTTATTTTCGGTTCGCCCGTATATTTCGGTGTTATGACCGCCCAGCTTAAATGTCTTTTTGACAAAACGCGCGACGCACGCTCGCGCAAGGCGTTTGTCGGCAAACTCGGCTGTGCGTTTGTCTGCGGAGGCTCGCTTTTCGGCGGACAGGAGGCAACCGTGCGCTCAATTCACGACGCTATGCTGGTTGACGGCTTCACAATCGTCGGCACAAGTTCACAGAATGGTGCGGGGCACTTCGGCGTATGCGCCCGTCACCCTGCAAATGCCGACGAAAACGCGCTTTCGAGAATTGACATTATTTGCGAAAGAATTGCCGAGGAGGTTAAGTAAACATTGAACATACGCGAGCAGAGCGAAATGCTTGAAGAAAGGTACCTATGCGAGTATGCGTGTTTTTCAAAAAACACAAAAGGACGTCAAAAATTTGAGGAAAAGTGTCAAATCCGCACCGATTTTTCGCGCGACCGCGACCGAATTGTCCATTCAAAAGCATTCAGACGGTTAAAGCACAAAACACAGGTTTTCATATCGCCCGACAACGACCATTACAGAACGCGCCTCACGCACACGCTTGAGGTTTCGCAGATTGCCGCAACCATTGCAAAGGCACTGCGTTTAAACGCCGATTTGACCGAGGCTATAAGCCTTGGGCACGATTTGGGACACACGCCGTTCGGGCATATGGGCGAGCATATTTTGAACGAACTTTCGCCTCACGGGTTCAAGCATTATGAGCAAAGCCTGCGCGTGGTTGACGTTCTTGAAAAGGGCGGCGGGGGATTAAATCTCACATACGAGGTGCGCGACGGAATTTTAAACCACGCAGGCACTATGACGGCAAGCACGTTTGAGGGAAAAATTATCAAATATGCCGACCGTTTTGCGTATCTCAACCACGATATTGACGACGCAATCCGTGCCGAAATAATCAAAAACGACGACTTGCCGAGAGAATATATAAAAGTTCTCGGCGACCGCCATTCAAAACGCATAAACACGCTTATTACCGACATCATAAACACCACGCTGAAAAACAAGGAAGTGTCTATGAGCGCCGAAATCGAGGGCGCAATGATGGGACTGCGTGCGTTTATGTTTGACACGGTTTACAAAAAAATCGGCGAGCAGGACAAAAAAGTTGAGCTTGTTATTGAAAAAATGTATAAATATTATCTTGAAAATCCCGAAAAAATGCCCGGCGAATTTGTGAATTTGCTCAAAAATTACGACGCCGACACCGTTGTGTGCGACTATATTGCGAGTATGACGGACGGATATATTTTAAAGCGTTTCAATGCGCTTTTCGTTCCGCAGACGTGGTAATTTGCGGTAATTTATAAATTTATGCAATTTTAAAAAGGAATTTCGAAAAAAATGTCGAATTAAAATACTTGTGCAAAAAATAAGGAAAATGGTGATGGATTTTGCCGCGTTATCCCGAATACGTTATTCAGGAGGTTATCGACAAAAGCGATATTGTCGATGTCGTTTCCGAATACGTTCCGCTTAAAAAAAGCGGTTCAAATTATATGGGCCTTTGCCCGTTTCATAACGAAAAAACACCTTCGTTTTCGGTGTCGCCGCAAAAGGGAATTTTTCATTGTTTCGGCTGCGGAGAAGGCGGAACGGCGATAAGCTTTGTTATGAAAATGGAAAATTTAACCTTTTTGGAGGCGCTTAAAAAGCTTGCGGACAGGGCGAACGTCGCACTTCCCGAAACAAGTTATGCCGACAGCAAAAAAGAGGCTGCAATAAGGGATAAAAAAGAACTTTATTTTGAACTTAACAAAAAGGCGGCGCTTTTCTATTACGGTATGCTCTCAAAAAAAGAGGGCGCGCCTGCGGTTGCGTATTTCAAAGAAAGACAGCTCGACGGGCGGTGCGCAAAGTTTTATACTCTCGGATATTCCCCCAATTCGCGGACTGCGCTTTTGGATTATCTCAAGGGCGAGGGATATAAAGAGGAGGATATTTTCGCCGCCGGACTTGCGTCGAAAAACGACTCGGGCGCATATTTCGACCGTTTCAGAAACCGCATTATGTTTCCTATTTTTAATGCAAACGACAAGGCTATCGGCTTCGGTGCGCGCCGTATCACGGAGGACGTAAACCCGAAATATTTAAACACCGCCGATACGCTTATTTACAATAAAAGCAAAAATCTGTATTCTTTAAACGTTGCGCGCCGTTCAAAATGCGGTGAGGTTATCTTGGTTGAGGGATATATGGACGTTATCAGCGTTGTTAAACACGGCATTGCAAACGTTGTTGCGACGCTCGGCACGGCGCTTACCTCCGACCAGGCAAAACTTTTAAAACGCTATTTCAACGAAATAATTATCTGCTACGACAGCGACGACGCGGGACTTGAGGCGAAAAAACGCGCGATAATGCTTTTGCGCGATTTCGACATAAAGGTAAGCGTTATGACGGTTGAGGGCGCGAAAGATACCGACGAATTTTTGAAAAAATACGGGCAAGACCGATTTTTGGCGCTGATAAACAAGCGAAAATCCGATTTACTGTATTTAATGGATATTTTTGGGGCAAAATATGAACTGCAAATAAACGTTGAGGACAGAATACGCTATGTTTCCGACCTTTTGCCGTATCTTGCAAAGGTGAAAAACGACGTGGAGCTTGATATTTACGTTGAGGAGATTGCGCGCCGTGCAAAAACGGGTGCGCAGGCGATATACGCCCAGCTCGGCAAAACACGCGTTGTAAAAGGAGAGCAAAGCGTGCAAAGCCCCGATATTCTGCCGTATGCCGGCGCGATTGTGTCGGACAAACTCGAAAAAACGCGCGAACTTCTTTTGTCGGTGCTTGCCGACAGTGTGAGCATTTTTGAGCGTTTTGACGGCGAAATCGACGAAAAACTTTTTGAAAACAAAACTCATATCAAACTTTTTAATATAATCAAAGAACGCGCAAAAGAGCACCAGCGCCTCGAGGCAGGCAGTGTTATGACGCTTTTCGATGAGGACGAAATCGGCGAGGTTACAAAAATTTTGTCAATCGACGCAATGTGCGACGATAAAACGAGAGCCGTCACCGATTATATTGCCGCGATTAAGCAGGAAATGCGCAAGGCGAAAATAAGCGAGCTTTTAAAAAGCGGAGATATGGAAAAGCTGAATGAGTTTTTAAAAAATAAATAATTTTAACAAATGAAAGGAGGAGCAGGCTTATATGGCTGAAGAAAAAAACGTTGAGGTTGAACAGACTCAAGGCGCTGCCGGTAAAAAAGAGATTATAAAAACGCTTATTGCAATCGGTCAGAAAAAGGGTGTGTTGTCATACAAAGAAATTGCTGATGCTCTTTCCGAAATTGATTTAGATGTAAAGCAGATTGAAAAGGTTTATGAAACTCTGGAGCATTTGGGCATTGAGCTTGTTGAAGATTTAGACCGCGAGCTTGCCGAAATTCAAACCAACGAGGAGGAAATTGACCTGTCAATTCCCGAAGGCGTCGGTTTGGACGACCCTGTGCGAATGTATCTTAAAGAAATCGGAAAGGTGCCTCTTTTGAGCAGTGATGAGGAAATCGAGCTTGCCGAGAGAATGCACAACGGCGACGAGGCTGCGAAAAAAAGGCTTTCCGAGGCGAACTTAAGGCTGGTTGTCAGCATTGCAAAACGCTATGTCGGCAGAGGTATGCTTTTTCTCGACCTTATCCAGGAAGGCAATCTCGGTCTTATAAAAGCGGTTGAAAAATTCGACTACACAAAAGGCTACAAATTCAGCACATACGCAACCTGGTGGATAAGACAGGCGATTACGCGCGCCATTGCCGACCAGGCGAGAACCATAAGAATACCTGTTCATATGGTGGAAACCATAAATAAGCTTATAAGAGTGTCGCGCCAGCTTTTGCAGGAACTCGGACGCGAGCCGAGAGTGGACGAAATCGCAAATGCAATGGGGGTAAACGATGAAAAGGTGCGCGAAATTATGAAAATCGCACAGGAACCCGTGTCGCTTGAAACGCCTATCGGCGAGGAGGAGGACAGTATCCTCGGTGACTTTATTCCCGATAACGACGCGCCCGCACCGTCGGATATGGCGGCGTTTATGCTGCTTAAAGAACAGCTTATGAACGTTCTCGAAACGCTCACACCGCGTGAGGAAAAGGTTTTAAGACTGCGTTTCGGTCTTGACGACGGCAGAGCGAGAACGCTTGAGGAAGTCGGAAAAGAATTTAACGTTACCCGTGAGAGAATACGTCAGATTGAGGCGAAAGCACTGCGTAAATTAAGACACCCGAGCAGAAGCAAAAAGCTTAAAGATTTTCTTGAATAAAATTTTGATAAAGACGGCGTTTTGCCGTCTTTATATTTTACGGAGGATATTATGCTTAAACCGCTTGAAATATGCGATTTTGACAAGGTTTATAAAATTATGGACGAAAGTTTTCCGTCCGATGAACGCCGTTCGTATGACGGGCAAAAAAAGCTTTTTGAAGAGGACGAATACCGTATTTTTGCGCGTTATGACGGTGAAGATGTGACCGCGTTTATCGCGCTGTGGGATTTTGAAGATTTTGCGTATATAGAGCATTTTGCGGTGAACGAAAAAAGCCGTAACGGCGGTATCGGCGCGAAAATGCTTGCGGAAATTTTAAAAATTTTCAATAAAACCGTCTGCCTTGAAGTTGAACCTCCCGAAAACGAAATTGCACAACGGCGTATTAAATTTTATGAAAGAAACGGATTTTTCCTAAACAATTTTGAATATCTCCAGCCGTCTTTGGGCGATGGAAAAGGCGAAATTCCGCTCCTTGTTATGACGTCGGGCAAAAGTGCTGACAGGCGCGGATTTGAAAAAATAAGAAATGTCTTGTATGAAAAAGTTTACAGGGTAAAAAAATAAGGCATACCGCCGTTTGGCGATATGCCTTTTGCATAATCAATAATTTTCGGGTTTAACCTCAAAAAACGACTTCGGGTGACTGCAAACGGGGCAGACCTCAGGGGCCGAGTCGCCGTAGTGCAGATGACCGCAGTTTCGGCAAATCCACATAACCTTACCGCTCTTTTTGAACACCTCGTTTTTCTCAAGATTTTCAATGAGCTTTTTGTATCTTTGCTCGTGCTCTTTCTCAATTTCGCCCACCTTTTCAAAAAGCGACGCAATCTCGTTAAAGCCCTCTTCGCGTGCCTCATCGGCGAATTTTTTATACATATCCGTCCATTCGTAGTTTTCGCCGTCCGCCGCGTCTTTTAAGTTGTCAAGCGTTTTGGGCATACCTTTTTTGAGAAGTTTAAACCAAATTTTTGCGTGCTCTTTTTCGTTTTCCGCAGTTTCCGCAAAAATGGCGGCAATCTGCTCAAAGCCGTCTTTTTTCGCTTGCGACGCATAATATGTGTACTTTGTTCTCGCCTGTGTTTCGCCGGCAAATGCCGCGCGCAGATTAGCCTCTGTTTTAGAACCGTTCAATTCCATAAAGAAATTCTCCTTTCAGATTTTGACTTATTTAGCCGAAATTATGCCTTTTCAGGCGGGGCGCTAAAGCAGTTTCAAAGATTTTTGCACTGTGCGCAGATACCTGTAAAGCGCACGTCCGCCTTAGTTATAATATTTCCAAGTTTGTCAAAAAAATTCGCGGTGTTAATGTCAACGTCAACGTCAACCACCCGTCCGCATTTTTCGCAGAGCATATGATTATGCCCTTCAAGCGTGCTGTCAAAAACGGATTTTTCCAAATCGACCTTCAAAATTTTGCCCTCGCCGGCAAGAAAATTTAAGTTTCGGTACACCGTACCAAGGCTGATATTCGGGATTTCCTTTTTAACGTCCTCGTAAATCTGTTCCGCGGTGGGGTGGTCTTTGCGCGACAAAACGTTGTCGAGTATCACTTCACGCTGATGTGAATAACGCGTAGTTTTCATTTATTTACCCCTTTTATAAAATTAGTAATCGTTACTGTTATTATATACTACACCGCCGAAAAAGTCAACATTTTTTGCAAAATAAAAATTCCCCCGACAGAAATTATATTCAGCCGGGGGAAATTGTTGCATAAACTAATCTTAAAATTTTGAGTTAGTTCCAGCTTGCATTCATAGATGAAAGCTTTTCCGAAACGTCTTTGTCGAGTTTTTGATTTTCAATCTGCGCCGTGATATAATTTTTAACCGACGCGTCTGCTGGCTGGAGGTAGTCGATTTTTTCAACAACCTTGATGATGTGATAGCCGTATGCGGTTTTTACCGGTGTGGACACCTTGCCGACGCCGAGTTTATACGCCGCGTCCTCAAATTCTTTCACCATATCGCCTTTTGTAAAGGTGTATCCGTCGGGATTTTGCGCAAGACCGGGGTCCTCGGAAAATTGGTTCATAAGCTCGTCGAAATCTGCGCCGTTTTTGATTTTGTTGTAGATTTCATACGCCTTTGCTTCAACCTTTTTAACGTCCGCGTCACTCATTGCATTGCCGTCCGCGCCGACGGTTGAGAACAAAATGTGCTTTGCTTTTATGCCGTCATATTTAAACTGCTCTTTGTTGTCGGCATAATATTTTGAAATTTCGTCGCCTTTCGGAGCGTAAAGCGCGCTGTTTTTCGCGATAAGTTTCGACTTTATATATGACATTTTCTGCACGTGCTTGTACGACTCGTCTGTGTAGCCGAGCGCCTCCAAAAGCTTGTTAAATTCGCCGTCCGCACCGCCCTGCATAGCATACTGCGCGTTCATATTTTTTATGTAGTTTGCATATGCGGTTTCAAATTCCTCGCCTGCCTCAATGCCGTTTTCTTTGGCAAATGCGCAAAGCGCACGGTCGTATGCGAGGTTTTCTTTTGCCTTTGTTTCCGCGTCCGCGTCGGAAATTCCGCTGTTCTGCGCCTTCGCGAGCGAAACATACATATCGAGTTCGCCTTTTTTAACGTCCTCACCGCCGATATTTCCGACAGTTTCGCCGTCAAAAGTTTTGCTGTGACTGTCCGCGATGTCCGCGGTGTTTGTCGCCTCGTCCCAGGCAACGTCCTTGCCGAGCATTTCGGCAATTTGGCGCAGAGGAACGTATGTTCTGTCGTTGTAAAGTATGTTTTCGCCGTCAACCTTTACGCCGTCAACCGTGATGTTAACGGTGTTGAGTTCCGCCTCGATGAGTTGTTTTACGCCGTTTGCGAGCGCAGGCGCCGACATTGCAAGTGCACCGGCGAGAACGCCCGAGATGAATGTTTTTGCGTTTTTCATTTTATTCTCCTTTGTTTGGTGTATTTTGAAACAACGGGACGATGCGGTCACCGTCCCCTGCATTTTTAAAATGTTCCCGTGCAATATTAAATTTTTATTTTACCTCTATTGTGCCGAGGTTGGACTGTTTTAAATATTCGTTGATAAATCCGTCCAAATCGCCGTCCATCACCGCGCCGATATTTCCCATTTCGTAGCCTGTTCTGTGGTCTTTCACAAGGTTGTACGGGTGGAAAACATACGAACGGATTTGGCTTCCCCAGGCGATGTCTTTCTGCACGCCCTTGATGTCCTCGATTTTTTCCATATGCTCGCGTTCCTTAATTTCAATAAGCTTGGATTTGAGCATTTTCATAGCTGTTTCACGGTTTTTGTGCTGTGAACGTTCGTTCTGGCACGACACCACAATTCCCGTCGGAATGTGGGTAATTCGTATCGCGGAGTCGGTTTTGTTGATGTGCTGACCGCCCGCACCGCTCGAACGGTAGGTGTCAACCCTCAAATCGTCGGGATTGATTTCGATTTCCAAATCGTCCTCGATTTCGGGCATAACCTCGCACGACGCAAACGACGTGTGACGTCTGCCCGACGCGTCGAACGGCGAAATTCGAACGAGGCGGTGAATACCCTTTTCCGCCTTGAGATAGCCGTATGCGTTAAGTCCCGAAATAAGGATTGTAACGCTTTTTACGCCTGCCTCCTCGCCGGCTAAATAGTCCAGCGTTTCAACCGAAAATTCGCGTCTTTCGGCGTAGCGCGTATACATACGAAGAAGCATTTCAACCCAGTCCTGCGCCTCTGTTCCGCCTGCGCCGGCGTGCAGTGTCAAAATCGCGTTGTTTTTGTCATAAGGACCAGACAAAAGTGTTTCCAGCGTGAGCGTTTCAAGACGTTTCTTTATCTTTTCCGCCGAGTCGTTAAGCTCCGCATAAACGCTGTCGTCGTCCTCCTCGATTGCCATTTCAATCATTGTAAGCGTGTCGTCGTAGTCGTTTTTAAGGCTTTCGTAGCTTTCAACCTTGTTTTTGAGCGCCTTGGATTTTTTCAGTATTTTCTGGCTTTTCTCCAAATCGTCCCAAAATCCCTCAACCATAGTTTCTTTTTCCAGCTCGTCTATCTGTTTTTGTGCGCCGTCCACGTCAAAGTGAATCCCTCAAATTCTTAATGCTGTCACTTAAAGCGGAAAGCTCGATTTTAAGCTGCTCAAGTTCAATCATTTTTTTCACTCCCAAAATTTATTTTGAAATACGTTTGTATTAAAAATGCAATGCAAATGTATTTCGTTTCTGTCTGATGCGTTTTTTATTTACGGTTTATTTGTTCGCTCCGCAGCATTTTTTGTATTTTTTGCCGCTGCCGCACGGGCATAAATCGTTTCTGCCTATTTTTTTCTCTTTAACGACGGGTTTTTTCACCGTGTCACCGCCCTCGTTTGTGGAGGTGGGTTTCGATACCTGTTTGCGCTCGATGTTTGTGCGCAGTCTTACCGCAAAGAGAAGTTTTATAACGTCCTCGCCGATGTTGCCGAGCATTTCTTCATACATATTGTAGCCTTCTTCTTTGTACTCGATAACCGGGTCGCGGTTGCCGTATGCACGAAGTCCGATACCCTGACGGAGCTGTTCCATATTGTCGATATGCTCCATCCATTTGCTGTCTACAACCTGCAAAAGCACAACGCGCTCAACCTCGCGGAATTTGTCCTCGCCGAATTCCGCCTCTTTCTCGGCATAGCGTTTAAGCGCAATATCCATAAGGTCGTTTGTAAGTTTTTCTTTTGTCAAATCTTCAAGTTCTTCGCGGGTGTACGAAAGTTCGCCCTCGGGGAGGAAAATTCTCTCGCAGTATTCAATAAGTCCGTCCAAATTCCAGTCGTCAACATAGTCGGCGGTGGTGTAGGACGCAACGGTGTTGTTTATGAAATCCTCCATCATTTTGATGATGGAATCTTTAAGGCTCTCGCCGTCAAGCACCTTTTGACGCTGTGAATATATAACGTTTCGCTGAACGTTCATAACGTCGTCATACTGCAAAACGTGCTTTCTTATTTCAAAGTTTCTTCCCTCAACGCGTTTTTGAGCGTTTTCAATCGCGTTTGACAGCATTCTGTGCTCGATAGGCTCGTCGTCTTTTAAGCCGAGCGCGTTAACCATATTTTCTATTCTCTCCGAGCCGAAAAGACGCATAAGTTCGTCCTGAAGCGAAATATAAAATCTCGATTCGCCGATGTCGCCCTGACGTCCGCTTCGTCCGCGGAGCTGGTTGTCAATACGTCTTGATTCGTGGCGCTCTGTGCCGAGAATGAAAAGTCCGCCCGCCTTGATAACCTCCGCGCGCTCCTCTTTAATCTGCTCTTTAAATTCCTCGTCAAGCTTGGAGAACGTTCTGCGCGCCTCCAAAATTTCTTCGTCGTCGGTTTCGGAAAATCCCGTGCTCTCCAAAATAAGTTCGTCGGAATATCCCATTTTGCGCATTTTTTCTTTCGCCATAAACTCCGCATTACCGCCGAGCATAATGTCGGTTCCTCGGCCTGCCATATTGGTTGCGATTGTAACCGCGCCCTTTTTGCCTGCCTGTGCGATTATTTCCGCCTCTTTCTCGTGGAATTTCGCGTTCAAAACCTCGTGTTTTATTCCGCGTCTTTTAAGAAGTTTGCTCAAAATTTCGGAATTTTCTATTGTGATTGTGCCGACAAGCACCGGCTGACCTTTTTTGTGACATTCTTCAATCTGGTTTATAACCGCGTTGAACTTGCCCTCAACGTTTTTGTAAACCACGTCGCTGTGGTCAATTCTTATCATCGGCTTGTTTGTGGGAATAACCACAACGTCAAGCTTGTAAATGGACTGAAATTCCACTTCCTCGGTCTGCGCCGTACCCGTCATACCGGCAAGCTTGTTGTAAAGTCTGAAAAAGTTCTGGAACGTGATTGTTGCAAGCGTTTTGCTCTCTCTTGCAACGTTAACGCCCTCTTTTGCCTCAATCGCCTGGTGCAGTCCGTCGTTGTAGCGTCTGCCGAACATAAGACGTCCGGTAAATTCGTCAACAATGATAACCTCGCCGTCCTTCACAACGTAGTCTTTGTCGCGTTTCATAATGCCGTTTGCCTTGATAGCCTGGTTTATGTGGTGCGAAAGCGTGATGTTTTCGGGGTCGGAAAGGTTTTCAACCGAAAATGCCGTTTCCGCCTTTTTGATACCGCGCGCGGTGAGTGCCGCCGTGTTCGCCTTTTCGTCTATGATGTAATCCGCGTCAATGTCGTCGTTGATAACTTTTGTGTCCTCTTCTTTTATTTTAAAGCTTGTGAGAGATTTTGCAAAGGTGTCCGCAAGCTGATAAAGCTGTGTCGATTCACTGCCTGCACCCGAAATGATAAGCGGAGTTCTCGCCTCATCTATAAGAATGGAGTCCACCTCATCGACAATCGCGAAGTTGTGGCCTTTTTGCTGAACCTGCTGTTCTTTGTAGATAACCATATTGTCGCGCAGATAGTCAAAACCGAATTCGTTGTTTGTACCGTAGGTTATGTCGGCATTGTACGCGGCGCGTCTGTCCTCGGTGTCGTGCGTGATAAGACCGACGGTAAGACCTAAAAACCTGTGAATTTTGCCCATCTGCTCGCTGTCGCGCTTTGCAAGGTAGTCGTTCACCGTTACAACGTGCACGCCCTTGCCCTCAAGTGCGTTAAGATAGCACGGAAGAGTCGCGACAAGAGTTTTTCCTTCACCTGTTTTCATCTCGGCAATTCTGCCCTGATGAAGCACAATACCGCCGATAAGCTGAACGTCGAAATGGCGCATACCGAGCACGCGTTTGCTTGCCTCGCGCACCACCGCGAATGCCTCGGGCAGAATGTCGTCAAGCGTTTCGCCGTCCGAAAGACGTGCACGGAATTCGTTTGTTTTCGCCTTAAGCTCGGCGTCGGTGAGCTTTTGCATACCGTCCTCGAGAGCATTTATCTGCTCTACAATCGGTTTAATTCGTTTGATCTCGCGGTCACTGTATGTGCCGAATATTTTCTCAAATATATTTGCCATATTGTCACTCCCGATAAGTTATATATTTTCGTTTGATGTTCTTTTTTGTAATTTTGAATAAAAATCTATATCTTCCCAATCTAATATAGTATATCACGACGTCGGAAAAATAGCAATATAAATTTTGCGGCAAATTATTATAAAATTTTATTTTCTTTTGCATTTGGGTATAATTTGTGGTATGATAGGGAGAGAAAGCAAAGGAAGTGCCTTTGCAATCCCGATGGTTGTATCTGTTGTTTTGATTTGCTGTGTCATATCAAAAACATAAAATATGATATTATACTGTTTCGCTCCGCTTATGGCACTTTTAGCGTAAAAGCGGTGCCTGCGGAGCAAAAGAAAAAGTAACGATAACCTATTTTTGATACAGAAGAAAAAATTAAAATTACAATAAAACCGAAAAAAGGAGGAAACAAAAATGTCACTTCTCGATACCGAAAAACAATTCCACTTAAACATCGACAAAAATGACGTCGGAAAATACGTCATATTAACCGGCGACCCGAAACGCGTAAAAACCATCGCCGAAAACCTTGACGACGCATATTTCGTTGCGGACAGGCGCGAATTTGTCACCTACACCGGGTATTTGAACGGCGAAAAGGTCAGCGTCACGTCCACGGGAATAGGCGGTCCGAGCGCGGCAATCGCGGTGGAGGAACTTGTAAAATGCGGCTGTCACACGTTCATACGCGTCGGCACGAGCGGAGGAATTGACCTGTCAGTTTGCGGCGGCGACCTCGTTATCCCCACGGCGGCAATACGCGGTGACGGCACAAGCTACGAATATCTTCCCAAAGACTACCCTGCGGCGGCTGACTTTTCGGTGGTGGAGGCGCTGAAAATGAGCGCGGACAAAATCTGCACGGGAAGCGAGGGCAACGCGTATCACATAGGTGTTATCCAGAGCAAAGACTCGTTCTACGGCGAAACAAACCCCGAAACTATGCCCGTTTCCGACTTTTTGGAAAAACGGTGGGAGGCATACCGAAAATGCGGTTGTCTTACCAGCGAAATGGAGTGCGCGTCAATTTTCTCGGTTGCAATCGCGCGGTCGGTCCGCGCAGGCGCGGTAATTACCGCAATATGGAACGTCGAGCGGAGCAAAAACGGGCTTAAAGACACCGTTTGCAACGACAGCACGCGCGCGATACAGTGCGCAGTAGACGCGATGAAAATTCTTATAGACGGCGACAGAAAAAATTGCACCGGCGGAGGAAAAAATGCTTAAAAAAAACGACATCATAACCGCTGAAATTACCGACAACGGTGCCGGCGGAGAGGGCATTGCAAAGTCGGACGGCTACACGCTTTTTGTCAAAAACGGCGTGAAAGGCGACAGGGCGGAAATCAAAATTTTAAAAATAAACAAAAGCTTCGGATTTGCGAAAATCGAAAAGCTCATTTCGCCGTCCGATATGCGCCAAACACCGCCGTGTCCGCATTTTTCGCGGTGCGGAGGGTGCAGTGTTATGCATCTTGACTATCCGTCACAGCTTGCGCTCAAAACCGAAATCGTGCGCAACAATCTGCGCAAAAACGGCGGTTTTGCCGACGGTGACTATGTTCTTGAAAAAATCATTCCGTCGGCCGATGTTTTTCACTACCGCAACAAGGCGCAGTTCCCTGCGTCGCTCGTTCACGGCGAGTTTGCGTGCGGATTTTTCAAGGAGCGCAGTCATGATATTGTACCGATTGAAAACTGCCTTATCCAAAGCGAAAAAATCAACAAAATTATGAATATCTGCGTTAAATTTTTCAGGGAAAACGGTATCTCGGCGTACGACGAAAAATCGGGCAGAGGAATTGTGCGGAACCTCTATATAAGGGAGTTTTCGGGCGCGGTGATGGTTGTTATCGTCGCAAATTCAAAGCGCAAAATCGAAAATATCGGCAGACTTGTTGAAATTCTCGAAAAAAACGATGCGGTGAGCGTTATTCAGAACGTCAACACCAAAAAAACCAACGTGATAACGGGCGAAAAAAACATAATTTTGCTCGGAAACGACGAAATCACCGCGAAAATCGGGGATTTGGAATATCTCATTCCGTCCAAAAGCTTTTTTCAGGTCAACACGCGCCAGACCGAAAATTTGTATAAAAAAGCGCTCGAATACGCAAATCCGACAAAAAACGATACGGTTTTCGACCTCTTTTGCGGGTGCGGAACAATTTCGCTTTTTATGGCGGAAAATGCGAAAAAAGTAATCGGCGTTGAAATTGTTGACGACGCGGTGAAAAATGCCGAGAAAAACGCACATCATAACAAAATTGAAAATGCGAGATTTTATTCGGGCGACTGCGATAAAGTTGTGAAAGAGTTAATCGAAAAGGGCGAAAAAGCCGATATAATAGTTGTCGACCCCCCGCGGAAAGGTCTTACCGAGGAACTTATCGGTATGATTTGCTCGCTCAATCCGAAGCGTATTGTGTACGTTTCGTGCAGCAGTGCAACCCTCGCGCGCGACGTGAAAATCGCAAAGGACAAAGGTTACATTTTGACAAAAGCAGTCCCCGTCGATATGTTCCCCAACACCGCGCATATCGAAACTGTTGCGCTTTTGGAGCGCAAGGTGCAAAATCCGTGTTGACATAAATTCGGCGCGGTGATATAATTTCTATGTTACAAAAAAAGGAACAAAAAGGACAGGGGTAATTATGGATTCGGTTAAAATTTCACAGTTTAAAAAAATGCGCTCGTCTTGCGCGGTAATTCTAATGTTTATTCTCGTTTTCACCGCGGTTGTGCCGTGCGGAAACGCCTATGCGGCGCAGGTCGGAAACAGCTATATTTCGTCCGCCGGCGCGTGCGTTATGGACTGCGATACAGGCGAAGTTTTATATGAGCTTAACGGCTACGCTTTGCGCGTTCCGGCGAGTATGACCAAAATTATGACGCTTTACTGCGTGTATGAGGCGCTTGAAAACGGCGAAATCACGCTCGGCACATGCGTTCCGATAAGCAGTAACGTTTATTGGAAATCGAGAAATCAGCTTTATCAGAATATGATTTCGTTAAACTACGACACGGTTTACACCGTTGACGAAATAATGGGTGTTGTGATTACATATTCCGCAAGCGCCGCGACGGTTGCGCTGGCTGAACTTGTGGGCGGAGGAAGCGAGCAGGCGTTTGTCAGCCGTATGAACAAAACTGCTAAAAAACTCGGCATAAACGCGCATTACTACGACAGCTGCGGTGTTGCAGACAATCAGATTACGCCCGTTTCTATGGCGGACCTTGCGCGAAAAACAATTACAAAATATCCCGATATTATCGCGCGTTCGTCCAAAAAATCTGTGACGTTTAAGGGTGCGACATACAAAACCACAAATCACCTCCTCGACACCTATTATTACGAGGGTGCGGACGGTCTTAAAACCGGCACAAGCACGGCGGCAGGCGCGTGTTTCTGCGGAACAGCGGTGCGTGACGGAAAAAGGCTTATTTCAGTAACTATGGGTTCGTCGTCGGCAGGTCAGCGTTTCACCGATACCGCGCGCCTTTTAAACTACGGATTCGGCATAATAAAAGACAGACGCAACATTGTTTGCTTTACCAATATCCGCACGTTTATGAACGGGCTTGAAATGCCGACGTTCAGCTATGTGGGCACAAATCCGCACGCGGTTGTGGTTGCCGAGGATTTGGCAAACTACGGTTTTGATGTCACCTATGACGACGCTTTGAGAAAAATTTCGATTAAGGCAAACGAGCAAAAGGCGAAAAAACCCATTGCGCTCGATATTTACAAAAACAGAAACGGTCAGAAAGCATTTTCGGTTAAGGACAGCAACATAACCGTTGCGCTCGAAACGTCGGGCGGTGAGTGCATTTTGAGCGACGTTTACAACGTCGGCGGTTACACCTGCATTTCGATAGACGAACTTGCAAATTATTTTAATTTTGAATGGAACGGCGCCGAAATGACGGCATATATAACATCCGAAAATTAAAAAAAAAGGAGAATTTTATGAAAATAGGAATTTTAGGCTACGGAAATCTCGGACGCGGTGTTGAATGTGCAATCCGACAAAACCCCGACGCAGTTTTATCTGCTGTGTTTACGCGCAGAAACCCTGCGGACGTTAAAATTTTGACCGAGGGTGTTCCCGTTTTGAGCGTTGACGATGCGGAAAAAATGAAAGACGAGATAGACGTTCTCATAATCTGCGGAGGAAGTGCCACAGATTTGCCCGTGCAGACGCCGAAATACGCGCAGTATTTTAACGTTATCGACAGTTTTGATACCCACGCGAAAATTCCCGAGCATTTTGCAAATGTGGATAATTCCGCGAAAAAAGGCGGAAAAACCGCAATAATTTCGGTCGGCTGGGACCCGGGAATGTTCTCGCTTGCGAGAATGTATGCAAATGCAATTCTCACCGACGGCTGTGATTATACATTCTGGGGAAGAGGTGTAAGCCAGGGACATTCCGACGCAATCCGCAGAATTGACGGCGTTGTTGACGCGCGCCAGTACACCGTCCCCGTTAAAGAGGCGGTTGATGCGGTTCGCGCAGGCGAAAATCCCGCGCTCACAACGCGTCAGAAACACACGCGTGAGTGCTATGTTGTTGCCGAGGACGGCGCAGACCTTGCAAAAATTGAGCGCGAAATTAAAACTATGCCGAATTATTTTACCGATTACGACACAACGGTTTATTTCATTTCCGAGGAGGAACTTAAAGCAAACCACAGTGCAATTCCGCACGGCGGTTCGGTTATACGAAGCGGAAAAACGGGTATGAACGGCGAAAACGGACACGTTATAGAATACAGCTTAAAGCTTGACTCAAATCCCGAATTTACCGCGTCGGTGCTGGTTGCGTACGCGCGCGCCGTTTGCCGTATGAACAAAGAGGGAATGACGGGCTGTAAAACGGTGTTTGATGTTCCGCCGGCATATTTGAGCGCAATGAGCGGTGAGGAATTAAGAAAAAAACTTCTTTAAATTTGTTTGATAAAATTAAAATTTTGATGTGATAAAATTCAAAAAGAGCCGAATTTTGCGCCGTTTTCACGGCTTTGATTTCGGCTCTTTTTTGTCATAATTCCATTTGTTTTGCAAGAAAAAGTGCGGCGGCTTTGGAGATTTTTTCTTCAGCCTCGCTCATTTTTTTGTCCGCGCTGTCTTTCAAAAGAACAACGCTTCCCACAGTGTCGCCCTCCGCGATAATCGGCACCGCAACACCGACACTCAATTTGCTTCCGTCGGTCACAGTGAGATTTTTGTCGTTTTCGCGGCGGTAGATGAACGCGGTTTTTTCTTCAAGCACGCGTTCCATATCCTCGCTCAAACGCTTTTCCTGAAAATCTTTTTTCGCCGCGCCCGATATTGCAATGATGGTGTCCCTGTCGGTGATACACGCAGGGTACCCCGACGTTTTGTAAAGCGTTTCGGCGTATTGCGAGGCGAATTCGCCAAGTTCGCCGATGGGCGAGTATTTTTTGAAAATAACCTCCCCGTCGCGGTCTGTGAAAATCTCTAACGGGTCGCCCTCTCTGATACGCATAGTACGGCGGATTTCCTTGGGTATAACCACCCTTCCGAGGTCGTCTATACGTCTGACAATTCCTGTTGCTTTCATATAAAAAACTCCTTTTAAACATATAAACTTTTAAAAATTTTGTGCCTTTTTATGTGTATTTTTTGTGTTTGCCGATTAAATTTTACAAATTTATTGTTTGCAATAATGGGAGTTTTATGTAAATTTATTTTTGGTATTAAATGGGTTAAAAATTTTTGATAAATTGTTGAAGTTTATATAAAACTGTGCTACAATGAATTATCATAAAAACATCGGCAATGCAAATAAAAATACTGTATAATAAATATAATATAATAAATATAATATAATAAAGTCATATGTGCAGCGAAATTATAAACAGCAAAAAGGAAGGGACGGAGAAAAATGTTTGAACCGATACAAATTGAATATTTGTTAAGACTTTTTGCCGCGGCGGTATGCGGTGCGGTGATAGGATTTGAACGCAAAAACCGCTCAAAAGAGGCGGGAATAAGAACGCACTGCCTTGTTGCAATAGGCGCGGCGCTTATGATGATTGTGTCGAAGTATGCGTTTTTTGACGTTATCAAACCGGGTTTTAAGTATGCCGAGAATATAAAGCTCGACCCGTCGCGTGTTGCGTCGAACATAGCAAACGGCATAGGCTTTTTGGGCGCGGGTATGATTTTTATTCAAAAGCGCACCATAACGGGACTCACCACCGCGGCAGGCATATGGGCAACATCGGGCATAGGTATGGCGATAGGCGGAGGAATGTATTTTATCGGCATTTGTGCAAGCGTCATTGTGCTTTTGATGCAGATTTTTCTTCACCGCGGATATAAATGGCTGGAAATGCCTGTGCACAGAGTTGTCAGCGTCAAAAATGTTGATAAGGACGGATTTAACGAAGATTTTTGCGCCCGATGCGAGAAAATGGGCGTTTCGGTAAGCTTAAGCTCCGCCTCGAAAAATCCGGATGCTGACACGAAAAACTATGTGTATAAAATGGAGCTCTCTCCAAAGGTCGACGAGGAGGAAATTTTAAAACTTATACCGTACGAATGCAGTATTAAGTTCGATTGAGAAAAATTCTCCTAATTGTTGCAATGTTTTTGGTCGGATTTTGTTTGTGATTTGTATGTTTTTAATTTGTGCGTTTTTACATTATTGTATATTTTGCGTTTATGTAGGGGACGATGTTAGCATCGTCCCTTGCTTTTTTCAATTCAGCCGAGTATTTCAGCAAAATGTGTTCTTTCAAAACTCTGAAACGGTTTTATGCAAATAATGCCGTCTTTTTTTGTAATATCGCCGTCAAAGTCTTGTTTTTCCGAAACTCCGCACCAGGGTTCTATGCAGACATATTTTCTTTCGGGGAGCGTCCACAATGCGAGCGACGTATGGCTCGGAAAACCGACGCGTATTTTTCTTTTTCCGTTTTTATGCCCGAATATCACGCTGTCGGAATTTATGTTTTTAAAAATATATGTGCATTTTTCAAATTCTCCGTAATCGAGAAAAAGCACGTTGTCTGTAAGATTTATTTTTTCCGTTTTTCCGTTGAAAAATCCGTCTTGGAGCATACGGCGCGTAAGAGATGTATCGTTTTCAAATTTTACATAATACTCGTCCGCGCCCTCGGGACAGGAATATCCCTCGTGTCCGCCGAATGAAAAATACATATCACCGTTCCCTGTGTTTTTTGCGCAGTATGTAATGTCCAGCCTGTTTTTAAAAAGAGAAAAGGATACGCGAAATTCAAAGTCGAACGGGTATTTCTTTTTTGTATCCTCGTCCGATTTTAGAAGAAAACAAGCTTTGTTTCCGGACAAATTTTCAATTTCAAATTCTTTAAATCTTGCAAATCCGTGAGGCGTCATTTCGTAAACTTTGCCGTCAAAAATATACCGTCCTTTGTTAAGGCTTCCGCAAATCGGGAACAAAACCGGTGCGGTAAATCCCCAAACATTTTTGTCGGCTTGCCACATATATTCCGTTTTTTCACTGCAAAAGCTTAAAAGCTGTGCGCCGAGCGATGAAATTTTTGCGCTTGACGCGCCGTTTTTCAGGGTAACAATGTTATTCAATGTCAAATCTCCTCTAGGCTAATTATTCTTCAAATTCAAATCGTTCAGCAAATCTTTAAGCTCGTTTTTCGATTTTGTATGCGTGAGGGCAAAAATTTTGTTAAGCTTGTATCGGAAAGCCGAGTCGGAAAGATAAAGCTTTTCGGCAAGCGCACTGTATGAAACATCATTTGCAATTCCCTTCAAAATCATTGTGAGCGACGTGTCGGACGAGCCGAAAACCGCGTCAAGACCGATTATTCCCCTGATTTTGCCGTCGTCAAATATGGTATGAGTGCACGGTTCAAAATTGTTTGAAATTATACTGCTGTCATTTTCAAATTTTATATTCAGCGTGCTTTCGCGCACAATTATATCGTAATCCACAAGAATACTTACCGAGCTTACCGACGGGTTATCGGAAAGGTAATAATACGCTTTCCGCGCCTGTGTGCCCATTTCGCGGTATTTCGGCGCGACGCTTGTAACGGCGGGGGTTGTGTTTTCGCATATAAACGAATTTCCGTAGCCTGCCGTAAACACATCTTCGGGAATTTTAATCCCCGCCTTCCGCGCCTTTGACATAAACAAAACGGCAAAATAGTCGTTTGAACATATCACGCCGTTATATGATGAAATATCGCTTAAAAGGCTGTTTACACAGTCCTCCGCATTGGTTTTGCTGTAATATATGTTTTTCTGCGCGTCTTTTTTGTAAAGCGCGGAATATGCCTCTGTAAAGGCGTCTTTTTTCTCGTTGTCAATCGTTGAGTACCTGTTTACGCCGAGGAGTGCAGTGCTGTTTCTGCCTGCCGATTTGAAATATTTCAAAAGGCTTGTAACCGCCGCTTTTCTGTTGGTTTTAATGGTGCTTATACGGCTGTCGACGTCTGCCGTTTCGGTGCCTACAACGATAGGGCGGAGATTGTTTTCAATGCACACGGTAATGCTTTTTTTCAAAAAATGGTTTGTTGTGCCTATTATCGGCACGACGGAGGATTTTGCGAAATTTTTCACATCGTCGGGCGTTACAATTTCGTATTTCTGTCTGCCTATGCCGTCCAGCGTTTCACCGCACCAGCTTGATTTTAAATAGTTTTCCTCCGCGATTATCGGAATTTTTGCATTTTTCACAGTGTGCACCTCCCCGGCATCGGAGGGTATAACCCCGTATGCCTAAACTTGATGAACTATTATACAACATCAAATGCAATTTTGCAATACCCAATTTTAATTTTTTTAAGTCCGCATAAATGAGTATTTCAGACTTTTCGGTTTGTACTTATAATTATATACGGAGGTATTGCGGTATGAAAAAACTTAAAAAAATAGATATGCACGTTCATTGTATAGAGGAAAGAGGTATTCCGAAACTTTCGGGACACTTTTATCCGACGGTTAAAGAGCTTAGAAAAATATATGACAAAATAGGCGTTGAAAAAGGCGTGCTTTTGCCGCCGGGAACCTGTCCCGAATTTACCACCGAGCGCCTTTCGCCAAGAGAGGCGGAGGCGATTGCAAAAAAATATAACGACACGATAGGCTGGTGGTTTCTGGGGCTTGACCCGCGCTTCGGAAGTAACAACGAAAATACCGATTTTTCGCATTACATAAATTATTACAAGGCGCACGGCGCAAAGGGTATCAGCGAGCTTATATCAAACATAAGCCTTGATGACGGAAGGGTGCTTAATCTTTTTAAGCACTGCGAAAAGTGCGGTATGTCGGTTACTCTCCATTTCGGAAAGGAAAGTCACGACTACGGCGTTATTGACGGTTTGCACCTGCCGAAGCTTGAAAAGGTTTTGAAAATGTTTCCCGATTTAAAAATTATCGGTCATTCGGTGCGTTTCTGGTCGGAGCTTGACGCAGACGTGACCGAGGATACAAGGGACAGCTATCCGGCGGGCAAGGTTGAAAAAGAGGGCAGAGTGGGATATTTAATGCGGAAATATAAAAATCTTTACTGCGACTTATCCTCGCTCTCGGGATACCGCGCAATGACGCGCGATAAGGAATATGCCTATAAATTTATGGAGGAGTTTTCCGACCGTATTTTTTACGCTACCGATATACACGACCCCGAAAATATAAATCCCGATAATCCTGCGTATGAAATGTTAAAGCTTTCCGGGTTTTTGGACGAAGCGTGCGAAAACGGCAAAATAAGCTATGACACATATGAAAAAATCTGCCGTAAAAATGCGCTTAAACTGCTCGGAGAATGTGAGGAATGATTTTATGAACATCTCTGACATCATCAAAACCGACGTTCTTGTTTTCGGCGGAGGCATTGCAGGCGTAAAATCCGCATATACCGCGGTAAATAACGGGTGCAGTGCGGTTTTGGTTACCAAAAGCACGGATTGTGCGTCAAACTATATTTTAGGATTTAACGCACCGCTAGGTTTGCGCGACAGTGCGGAGCTTTACGCCGAAGATACCGTAAACGGAGGCGGAGGAATAAACAATATAAGCCTTGTTAAAACGCTTTGCGAAAACGCCGTTTCGGAGATTGAATTTACCGAAAAATCGGGGCTTGAATTTGACCGCTCAAAAGACGGCTACCACCTTTTGAAACCGCTTGGGTGCACTGTTCCGAGGCTTGCGCACATAGAAAACCGAACGGGCAGAATATCGCTTGAAAAATTCTTATCAATGGCAGAGGAAAAGGGCGTAAAAATAATTTCAGACGCTATGCTCTCGGATATTATCGTTGAAAACGGCAGAGCAATCGGCGCGTCGGTGCTCGATTTGAAAAACAGAAAAGAATTTTATGTGTGCGCCAAGTCGGTTGTAATCGCGACGGGCGGAATACATATCGCAGAGGGCAGTACATATCCCGTTTCTATGACGGGCGACGGCTATGCGGCGGCATACCGCGCAGGCGCGTGCCTTACCGATATGGAGTTTATTCAGTTTGAGCCGTGCAGATGTATATATCCCCAAAAACTCGGCATTTCCACAACACTGCTTGCCAAGGGCGGAAAAATAACAAACCGTTACGGCGAGCGGTTCCTCTTAAAATATTATAAATCCGAGGGAGATATACAAAAAGACGTGCTTGCAAAGCTGATATACAAAGAAATAACCGACGGAAAAGGGACGGAGCACGGCGGAGTGTACCTCGACCTTACCGATATTGACGAAACGGAAATCAAAGAAAATCATTCGCTCTATTACAACCGTTTTAAAAATGCGGGAATTGACATTACAGAGCAGAAAATTGAGGTTGCTCCGTGCGCACATTCGTTTATGGGCGGTATTGTGATTGACAGCGAGTGCAAAACCTGTGTTGACGGGCTTTTTGCCGCAGGCGAGGTGACGGGCGGTATCCACGGTGCAAACCGCGTGGGCGGAAACGCAGGCACGGAGGTATACGTTTTCGGTACAACGGCAGGCAAAAGCGCTGCTGAATACGCACAAAACGCTGATTTTGAAAGCTTTGAAGAAAAGGCGCTGCCGCCGAGAAAAAAAGCGCAGAACAAAGAATATTTTGAAAACATAAAAACCAAACTCCGCGCGGTTATGTCGGAGAATATGGGACCTGTGAGAAACGGCGAAAATCTTGAAAAGGCATACAAAACGGTATGCGGTATCGAGGACGAAGTAAAAAGCTTTTCGGCGTTCGGATTTGACGCCGCGGTGAGCAAAAAGGAATGTGAAAATTCTGCACTTGTCTGCAAATGCGCAATATACGGCGCGCTTTTGAGAAAAGAGTCGCGCGGTGTGCATTTCCGCACCGATTACCCCGAAACCAATCCCGAATATAAGAAGAATTTTCTGCACAAAAAGGATTTTATATGAATTTAAAAGTAACGCACATTTGCGAAAACGTCAATAAAATAAACTGGCACATAGGCAGAACGGCAGGAATTTACAAAAACTGTTTTAACGTCATCACCGAGGAAAACGAGCTTGTGACGTTCTTTAAAAAAACAGACCGTTTTTCCACGCGTGCGGTGCTGACGGATTTTTGCTCAAATATGACATTTCTTCAGCTTTCGGATGGTATGAGGGTGACGAGGTTTGAAAAATGCATTCTTGCCGGAAATGTTGTTTTTGATATGGCGTGCCCCGAAATTATAAGCGTAAAGCGCGGAAAAATACAACACGGCGCAGACATTCAAAAAAATATCGGCATTTTGAAAAAAACGCTTGAAATATACGGCAGAAAAAGCCCTGTTTTTGAGGACAAAATTTTGTCGGAAAAGGTAAAATACGGTTTTGAGCTTTTAAAGGAAAACCCTTTGAGCGGATTTTCGGCGCTTATAGGTTTGGGAGCAGGGCTTACTCCGTCGTGTGACGATATTATTTCGGGCATATCCGCATATTTTTATTTAAACGGCATTGGGGAGCGGTTTAACGGTATTCTTGCAAAATATCTTTATGAAAACGGCGATTTTTCCACCGCAGCGGTGAGCAAAAACCTTTTGACTGACGTTGCAAACGGATATATAAACAGCAGTCTTTATAATTTGATATGCGCGGTTGCAAATGATGAAAAAAGCATAGAAAAATGCGCGCTCGATATGATAGATTACGGCAGTACGTCGGGTACGGAAACGTGTTACGGCGTGATTTTGGGATATATATTAAGCAGTAAAAAGGAGCTGAAAGAATGGTTGTAAAAAACTACATTGAAAAGAACCGTTATTACGATTCGGTATTTCTTATGAAAATTGCAGGCAAGCTTGCACAGACCGAAGATATCGACAATGCGTCGATAGGAATGGGAACACCTCTTAACAAGGAAACCATTTGCGACTTGGGGCTTGACACCGAGGAGATGAACACCGCGGGTCCGAACGACCTTATAATTGCCGTAAGGGCAAAGGACGAGGAGGCGTGCAGCAGGGCAAAAGAGAAATTTGCAAAGCTTGTCAGCGAGAGAAATTCGGGCAATATGCAAAATTCGTTCAGAAGCATTGCCGGCGCAAAAAATGCAATTCCCGACGCGAACCTTGCAATAATATCCGTTGCCGGCGAATATGCCGCCGCGGAGGCAAAAAGGGCGCTTATGAATGATATGAACGTTTTTATGTTCAGCGACAATGTTGACATCGGGGACGAGGTTGAACTTAAAAATCTTGCGCTTAAAAAAGGCAAATTTATGATGGGGCCGGGGTGCGGACTTTCGTTTATAAACGGCGCGGCAATCGGTCTTTGCAGTATGGTAAACCGCGGCGATATCGGTCTTGCAGGCGCGTCGGGCAGCGGTATTCAAACCGTTATGGTGCTTGTTCACCGAAACGGGTTCGGAATATCCCACGCAATAGGCACGGGCGGACGCGATATGTCGGACGAGGTGGGCGGTATCACAATGATACAAAGCATTAAGGCACTCGAAAACGACGAGGGCACAAAGGTTATCGCGCTTATCTCAAAACCGCCTGCACATTCCGCGCTTTTAAAGGTTATTGATGTAATCAAAAAGTGCAAAAAGCCTGTTGTGGTGCAGTTTTTGAACGGCGACAACAAAATTCTTGAAGAAAACGGAATTATGTATTCCGAAACCTTTGACGAAACCGCAAAGAAGGTTATGGAGCTTTCGTGCGGACACGTGGTTGAAATGAAAAAGATATTTGACGAAAACATTGACACCGACGCCGAAATATCAAAATTTTCACCGAGGCAAAAATATTTCCGAGCAATACTCTGCGGCGGCTCGCTTGCCGACGAAACGCAGATTTTGTGGAGAAAAAGTGCGGGTGAAATATATTCAAACGTTGCGCTCGATAAAAAATTTATGCTTCCCGACCCGTTTTCAAGCATAAAAAACACGGTTATCGATATCGGCGACGAAACGTTCACAAAAGGCAGGGCGCACGTTGCCATTGACCCGACGGCGAGGGTGAACCGATTTGTAAAAGAGGCGCGCGACCCTGAAACCGCGGTTATATATCTTGATTTTCTTCTCGGCTATGCGCTCCACCCTGACCCTGCGTCGGTTATGTCAAAAGTCATCTGCGAGGAAAAGGAGCGTGCAAAAAAAGAGGGACGGCATCTTACGGTTATTGCAACAATCTGCGGAAGCGACCTTGATCCGCAGAATTTTGACAAGCAGGCTGAAATTTTGAAGGAGTCAGGCGTAATTCTTGCCGATACAAACGTTAAAGCGGTAAATCTTGCAATGAAAATTATTAAAGGGACGGAGGAAAGATAAATGTTAAACGATAAAATAAATGTGATAAACGTCGGAACGGATGTATTTGCAAACGCGGTAAAAGAGCAGGGAATACCTGCCGAACAGCTTAACTGGAAACCCGGCAAAAAGGCGGTTTTGTCCGAAAGGGCGAAAGAAATTCTCGAAAAGGCAATGTATTCTGATTTTAAGGAAAAAATAGATGAGGCAAACGCGAAGGTTAAGAATATTATGGACAACACCGACCCGTACTGGATAGGCGTAAAACCCGCAAAAGAGTGCGTTCCCGGTGTTGAGGACGGAATGATAATACATTCGGGTCCCGACATAGCGTGGGACAGAATGTGCGCAACCCAGCAGCAGGGCGGTATCAACGGCGTGATGTACGAGGGTTATGCAAAAGACGAGGACGAGGCGCGCAGAATGCTTGAAAACGGCACAATAAAATTTGTGTCGGCAAACGACTATCACCTTGTAGGCCCCGGTTCGGGAATTACCACACCGTCAATGGCGGTTAACATTGTGGAGGATAAAAACACGGGATTTAAAGGCTTCTGCCCGCCGTTTGAAGGTCCCAACCGCGGAGGTCTTGCCGGCTGGGGAATTTTAAATGACAGCATAAAAAAACACCTCGACACGGTGCGTGATATAATCGCTCCGGCAATGACAAAGGTGCTTGAGGCAAACGGCGGTATAGCAATGCGCAAAATTTTCACGCGCGGTGTGGAAATGGGCGACGAGCTTCATTCAAGACAGGACGCAACGGGAATTATTGCAACAAACGAGTTTATGAAAATGCTTGTTGACGCGGATATTACCGAGGACGAAAAGAGAAAATGTATCGACCTTTTATACGGCACGGTAAGATTTTTCCATCCGCTCGGTATGGCGTCGGCAATGTCGCTTTTGGAGTCAATCCGCAATGTTGAATATTCAACTGTTGTAACCGCAATGGTAGGCAACGGCGTAGATTATGCGATAAAGGTAAGCGGACTTAATACAAACTGGTATTCCGCGCCGTCGCCCAAGCTTACGGGAGAATACGTTTCGTCCGACGTAAATGATGACGACGTTTTGCCCTGGATAGGCGACAGCTGTATTCTTGAGGCAACGGGACTGGGCGGTTTTGCCGCGGCGGCAGCGCCTGCGGTTATGCGCTCGCTTGATAAAACGCTTTCCGACGGCATTGAGCAAACGCTTGAAATGTCGGAAATCACAGTCGGCGAAAACGCAAATTATCTCATACCTGCGTTAAACTACCGCGGAACACCCACGGGAATTGACATAAGAAAGGTTTTGGACACGGGCATAGAACCCGTTATCCACGGCGGAATGATTTCCAAAACGGGCAAACGCCTTGGTGCAGGCATTGCGCGCGTTCCGCTCAAATGCTTTGAAAAGGCGCTTTTGGCGTTCGGTGATAAATATGGCTTGTAAAATTCTTGTTTTAAATATCGGCAGTACGTCCTTTAAATTCAAATATTTTAATATGGACGACTTAAGCGTGATTGCAAGCGGAAAAATAAATTCCGTGTTTTCAAAAAATGCCGGCTGTAATTTTTTGTCGGGAGATACCGAAAAAAGCACGGTTTTTGACGCGTCGGACGGATACGGCACGTGCCTTGAAATGATAATCGATTTTATAGATAAAAACTGTGCGGACGGCATAAACGGCGTTTCGGCAATCGGCTTTAAAACGGTTATGGCAGGCGGTATCAACTATCCGTGTGTTATAGATGACGCGGTGATTGAAAAAATGCAGGAATACAGTGCGTCCGCGCCTGCGCACAACGCGCCGTATATCGAGGCGGTTAATTCGGTTAAAAAATATTTCCCGAACGTTACCTTGGTTTCGTCGTTTGAAACGGCGTTTCACAACACAATCCCCGATTTCGCGTCGGTGTATCCTATTGACAAGGACATTGCAAAAAAATACGGCATAAGAAAATACGGATTTCACGGCGCGGCGCACAGCTATGCCGCATATAAATTCGGCAGTGAAAAAAATATTGTGTCGGTTCATCTCGGAGGAAGCTCGTCGGTCTGCGCGGTAAAGGGCGGAAAATCGGTTGATGTCAGTATGGGTTTTTCTCCCCAAAGCGGACTTCCCATGAACAACCGCTGCGGAGATATTGACGTTTTTGCGGTGCTTTACCTTATGGAAAAAGAAAATATGAGCATAGACGATGCGCGGAAGTTTTTGTGCACAAGGTGCGGTTTGTACGGTATGAGCGGTATAAGCAACGATTTGCGCGATATAGAAAAGGCAAACGATACCTTGGTTATCGACGCATTTACTTACAGCGTGTCGAAATACATCTGTTCGTATCTTGCCGTTCTGGGGAAAATAGACGTCATAAGCTTTTCTGGCGGAATAGGCGAAAACAGCGTTATTGTGAAAGAAAAAATATGCAGCCGTTTAAAATTTCTCGGCGTTGAGCTTGACAGCGAAAAATTAAAGCATAAACCGGCGGGCGAGCCGTATAAGATTTCGTCGGACAAATCGAAGGTTGAGGTTTACATAACGCCTGTTGACGAGGAACTTATGGTGGCAAAAAATACATATGCTTTTGCGGAAAGAAGGTAAAATGATGTTTGAAAGAAGTAAATGGGAATTCGGTGTGGGAAGCGTTAAGCGCGACGGCATTTTATACGGTATGGGATACACGCGCGACGAGGTGAAAAAGCCGTATATCGCCGTTGTCAATTCGTGGAACGAATACAATCCGGGGCATATTCATTTAAAGGAGATTGCGCAGAGGGTGAAAGACGGTGTGCGCGAGGCAGGCGGACTTCCGTTTGAGCTTTCCACAACCGGTATCTGCGACGGAATGGTTTTAAAAGACCCGAGATATATCGAACTTCCGAGCAGAAATCTTATCGCCGACGAAATAGAGCTTAACGTTGAGGCAAATATGTTTGACGGTATGGTGCTTCTCGGCACCTGCGACTCAATCGTGCCCGGTCAGCTTATGGCGGCGGCACGGCTCAACATTCCGACGGTTTTGGTGACGGGCGGATATATGCCCCTTTGCTTTTACCGCGGGAAAGAAATAGGGCTTTCCGAGGTTTCGGGAACGGTCGGAAAGGTTATGCAGAACAAGGTGAGCCGTGAGGAGTTTGACGATATGGTTTACTGTGCGCACGCAGGTCAGGGCGCGTGCGGTTCAATGACCACCGCAAACAGTATGTGCTGTATTGCCGAGGCGCTGGGTATGACAGTTCCGGGAAACGCTACCGTTAACGCTGCCGACAAACGGCTCGGTGCAATGGCGTTCGAGGCTGGAAAATATGTTATGGAAATGGTGAAAAAGGGCATAACCGCGCGCGATATTATCACCGAAAAGGCGATTGAAAACGCAATAATCACCGACACCGCGATAGCAGGCTCAACAAATCTTTTACTGCACATTCCGGCTATTGCGCACGAGGCAGGAATAGAGCGCGACTGGTGGTCCTTCTTTGATGAAATGTCGCACAAAATTCCGCTTCTTACCGAAATTGCCCCCAACGGAAAATATTATTTCAACGACTTTGAGCGCGCAGGCGGTATGAAAGCGCTGATGAAAACACTTCTTCCGCTTTTAAATTCCGACTGCAAAACGGTTAACGGCAAAACGCTCAAAGAAAACTACTCCGATGCGCCCGTATATGGCACCGACGTTATCCACACGCTTGACGCACCCGTATCGAGCGACGGCGGAATAGCTGTGTTAAAGGGAAATCTTGCACCCGACGGTGCAATTCTCAAAACCGCGGCAGTGCCGAAAAATATGATGCATTTTGAGGGCAGGGCAAAGGTTTTCAGCGAGGTTGACGACGCGATAACGGCTCTCAGACACGGTGAGATAAAGGCAGGCGACGCGGTTGTTATAAACTATCTCGGACCGAAAGGACGTTTCGGAACAACCGCCTTTGCTTTTCAGAAAGAGGTTGCCGGAATGGATATTTACGATAAGGTTGCAATCATCACCGACGGAAGATTTTCGGGCGGTACAAGCGGATTGAGCATTGGTTATGCAGCGCCCGAGGCAGCGATAAAAGGCCCGCTCGCGGTTGTTGAAAACGGCGACAAAATCATAATAGACGTGGAAAAAAGAAAAATGGACATAGACTTATCGGACGAAGAAATTGCAGAAAGGCTCAAAAAGGTTGACTGGAGGCTCCGGGAGGAAAAATTCAAGCCGTTTTTAAGGCTTTTTGCAAGAAATGTTTCGTCAACGGCGAAAGGAGCGGCGTGGCTGTAATGAATGTTTTAAACGAAATTTTAACCAAAAAGCTTGTGGTAATTGCGCGCGCAATACCGCAGGACAAAATCAAAGACTGTGTGAATGCAGTCATAGACGGCGGTGTGAGCCTTATTGAAAGCACATTCTGCCAGTCGGATAAAGACTGTATCGAAAAAAACAAGCTTTGCATCGAAACAATGGTAAAGGCGGCAAACGGCAGAGCAATTATAGGCGCGGGAACGGTTTTAAACACCGAGCAGGTGAGGGCGGCATATGACGCCGGCGCGAAATATATAATTTCGCCCAACACAAACGAGGCGGTGATAAAAGAAACGCTCAAACTCGGTATGATATCAATTCCGGGCGCTATGACACCGACCGAAATCGAACAGGCATATTCATACGGCGCGCATATTGTAAAGCTTTTTCCGGCGGACGATATGGGTGTGCACTACATCAAAAATTTAAAAGCGCCCCTTTCGCATATACCGCTTATGGCGACAGGCGGAGTAAATCCCGGCACCATACCGGAATACTACAATGCAGGCGCGGAGGCGTTCGGCACGGGTATTACAATTTTAAAACCCGACTGCGTTGCAAGCGGAAATTTTGCGGAAATAACAAGACTTGCAAGGGCGCACGTTGATGTAATAAAAAAACTTATTGGAGATGAAAACAAATGATGACGGACAAACCTGTTGTTTTTGTGACGGGCGCGGCAAGAAATATAGGTCTTGCCGTTGCAAAAAAATTTGCAAAAGAGGGATATAACGTTTGCCTCACAAGCAGAAGCGAAAAATCCGCAGACTTGGCGGCACGGGAAATTATGAGCGAATATCCGGGCGTTACGGCAAAGGGATATGCAATGCTTACAAACGACGTAAACCAAATACGCGAAACATTTAGAAAAGTGAGGGAAGATTTCGGCAGAGTGGACGCGCTTGTGTCCAACGCCGCCGACCCGGGATATAATCAGAGCATACTTTCGACCACTCCCGAGCAGTTTGACTATGTGATGAGCAGTAATGCAAAAGGATATTTTTTCTGCTGTCAGGAGGCGGCGAAGCTCATGATTGAAAACGGCACGCACGGAAGTATCGTGCTTGTCGGCTCTGTTCACAGCAAACGTGCGCTCCCGAACAGAATAGTTTACGCGTCGTCCAAGGGCGCGATTGACGTTATGAACCGAAATATGTGCTATGAACTCGGCAAATACGGTATCAGGAGCAATCTTTTGGTTGTCGGCGCGGTGTATAACGACAGATGGTCGTGCTATACTCCCGAGGATTATGAGAAAAAACGCGCAAACTGGCCTCTCGGTATGGAGTCGTATCCCGAGGATATTGCAAACGCCGTGTATTTTTTAAGCTCCGACAGTGCAAAAACCATAAGCGGAAGCGAACTTACCGTTGATTCGGGTGTTATGTCGGTGCTTTTGAGCTACAACAAAAACTGGGACGCGGAAAAAGACGAAAGGGAAAAGCTTTTGAAAAAGTAAAACATTAAAATATGAAAAAACAAAATATTTAAAGTTAAAAAACGGTTTTCCCATTTTGAGAAAACCGTTTTTCGCATATTTCTTAATTCTTTCTTTCAATTTTGTATGTTTCGCTGTTATAATCAACCGTTACAGCCGTTCCGTTTGAATATTCCGTTTTGTAAACGCCGTCCGATATTTTTGTGTGATTTTCCATAAATTCATATCTGATGTCCGAAAGCTCCTCGTAATCCTCCCACATTTTCTTTGCCCATTTTGCGGTTTGATTAAGCTGTGCGTCGGTATCGCACAAAAAGTCCTCGTCGCCCATCCAGCGGTTGTCGGCCGCAAAGTTTGCATAGTAGCATATCAGCGGACGTCCGCCCAGCTCGATAAGCTTAAGACGGTTTTTCTCGCCCTTTGCAGGGTAGTTTAACGTAAACGTGCAGGGATTGTAAAGTATAATTCCGTGATACACAAGGTGCCAGAACGGAACAATTTCGTCCGACATAGGTATTTTTTCGTCCTTGCCCATCGCAAAGTTTGAATACATTGCATAGTCGAGATATTCCGCGGCAAAATCATATCCCGACTCGGACGAAAATCCGCCGAAAGTTTCGCGCGCAAGCTTCATAGTTTTGCGGTACCACTCCGCGCCCTCTTTCTTGTTTGTCGGGTGGTTTTTGTCGTAGCATTTTAATATCGGCAAAATGGTGATAACGTCGATATAGTGTATGCCCTCAAAGCCGAGCGCTTTAATTTTTTTCTGATTTTCGGTTTCAAATTTTTCATATTGGCGTCTGGGGCAGATTTTGTACGGTCTGCCGCCCGACCAGCAGTACGGGCGCGCGTGGAGAGAGCCGTCCTTGTTTTTCAAAAGATATTCCTCGTCAAAGCAGTCGGCAATGTGATACGCGGCGGTTGCGTCGTCGTGGCATACAATGCCGTAGCCGTCGGCTTTGACATTGCGGATAAGGTTTTTAAGCTTTTCCTCACCGCCGAGGCGCTCGTCAACGGGGAAAATCTGCGGAAAACGTCCGTCGTGACCGCCGATGTTCCAGCCGACAAGGCAAAATTCCGCGTTTTTAATTCCCTCTTTTTTGAATGATTTTGAAATGTCGCCCACGCGGTCAAAATCGCACGCAACGTGCATTTCCGGCTCGGTTTCGGGTGTCTGGTTTTCAACGGGACTGGGTGCAGGCTTCCAGCCCTGGCGCACGCGCACTTCTATGCTGTCTGCCGCCTTTTTAAGCCTTGCATCCTTTTCTGCCCTTTCTTTAAGGGGCACACAGCCGTTTTTAAGCTTATATTCGCGGTATTTTCTCGCCATTGCGGAGTAACTTCCGTCGTCGAGTCTGTATAGCTCAACGCGTATGTCGTCGTACGGCATATCGCAGTCGATGTAAAACCTCGGATATGTATAATAAACGCCGTTTTTTACGCCGACAACCATACCGAAGTCGTATTGCATACCCGTGATAATTGCCAAAATACCTGTTTTTCCCTCGTTCATACCGTAGCAGGTTACAAATGAAAATTCGTTCACGCTTTCGGTGTCCTCACGCTCTTTAAAAAACGTCTGCGCCGTGCCCGACAAACACATATCGGTTATAAAATATCCCTCGTCACCGGTGTTTTTTACAAAATAATCATACAGAAAATCGACGTATTCGACGTCCTTTGAAAATTTTTCCTTTTCAAGATAAACAACCGTTCTGTCATCTTTTTCGATAATTTTTGCGTCTGCGGTTTTTTCGCCGCCGTCTGCAAGCTTTAATCTCGCTTTCATAAAATCCTCCCGTTAAAAATATTGAATTTTAAATTTATATTGAATATTTGCAAAAGGCAAATTTTCAAACGAATAAAAATATTACACAAAAATATATCAAATTTAAAATGAAAATTATATCGGAAATCAATTTAAGGAAAAAGTAAAATTTTAAGATTATCTATTGCAAACAGAATAAAAATTCTTTTTAAAAACGCATTAAAACCATACTGTATTTATAGCACAAAAATGATGTTATGTCAATAAGCCGACACCCGAAATTCGGCTTAAAACGGCGCTTTTTCGGAATTTTACAGTTTATTTCGGATTTTTAATGTTTACTTCAAAATGCACCGCAGAGTATAATGAATTTGTAACAAGGACAATTTTAAAAAAGGAGGGTGCCGAAATGACGGTCATCAAAAAAGCGGTTTGTATTCTTATGACTGCGACGCTTGCTTTCGGAAGTCTGGCAGGGTGCGGAAAAAATACAAAAGGCGCGGTAAACACAAAATACGAAAAAGACGAAAACCTAAACGAGGTCGGAGCTTTTCCCGTATGCAAAGAAAAAATAACATTAAGAGTGGGTATTCCGAAAAACGAATTTATAACGGATTACGACGACAACACATTTACAAAAAAGCTCGAAGAAATGATGAACTGCGACATTGAGTTTGAATTTCTTCCGTCGTCCGACACAATGCAAAAGGTTGAGCTTATGATGAATTCGGGCGGTGACGAGCTTCCCGACATTATATGCGGTGTAAACTTCACCGACGGCGCGCTGGCAGGCTACGGCGACGCGGGTATGATAATTCCGCTTAACGCGTATTATGAAAACTCGGCATACTACATAAACGACGCGTTTGAAAAGGAAAAAGATTTAAAGAATATGATAACCTTATCCGACGGGAATATGTATTATATCCCCAGCTATGCAAAGGCGCTCCAGAATGAGGTAGGCTGCGCAAGATGCTGGATAAACAAAAAATGGCTTGACAAGCTCGGTTTTAAAATGCCCGAAACCACCGAGGAATTTGAAAATGTTTTAAGGGCGTTTAAAGAAAAAGACCCCAACGGCAACGGCAAGGCGGACGAACTTCCGTTTTCGGGAAACACAAGCCTCGGAAATTTGTCGGGACTTGAATATATCTTCGGTTCGTTTTTGAAATTCACCCCAAAAACAACCTATCTTTATGCAAAGGGCGGAAAAATCAAGGCTGGATATATGCAGGACGAATGGAAGGACGCGGTAAACTACTGCGCAAAGTTATATAAAGAAGGACTTATCAGCGACAGCACGTTTACGCTTGACAGCAACGGCTTTGCTCCTTTGAGAAACAATGCGGGCGTACCTATCGTCGGCGCGTTTGTATCGATGGGCTTAAACTTCAGCGCAGAGGTTAAAGACAGATACGACGACTACGTTCCCCTTCCTCCGCTTAAAGGCGACAAGGGCTATCAGAGCGCCGTTTGGGTTCCCACAATTCCGTCAACAGGGTTTGTTATAACAAAAAACTGTAAATATCCCGAGGCGGCATTCCGTTTGGGCGACCTTATGTGCAGTGAGGAAATCACAATTTCAAACCGCTGGGGCGAAAAGGACGTCGACTGGAAAAAAGCCGATGCAGACGCATATTCGCTCTTTAAAGACGAGGGATATGCACCGACAATCGAGGTTATAAACAACGTGTGGGCGGTGCCGACAAACAAGCACTGGAGCCAAAAAGGCGCGGCATACCGCGACTATGCCGTATCGCTCGGACAGGTTACCTCCAAAAACAACATCAACGAAAGGTTTGTTGCCGAGTCGACAAAAGCATATCTTCCGTATACCGATATGAGCGACGTCAAAAAATTTGTGTACGATATTGACGGCATTGCGGATATAAACGAAATAAACACAAACATAGAGTCGTACGTGAAAGAAATGACAACACTGTTTGTTATCGGCGAGAAAAACGCGGACAAGGAATGGGACAGCTACCTTAAAGAGCTTGACAATATGGGGGCAAATCAACTGCTGGACGAAACGCAGAAAGCGCATGACAGAGCGAACAAGTAAAAATTAGGAGAGAGTTTTAATGAAAAAGTCATCTGCATCACTGCAAAAACATACAGGAAGCACAAACGGACTGACGGTATCGCGGGTGTTTAAAAACTACTGGCAGCTTTATGTAATGCTGCTTCTTCCCGTGTTATACATACTTATCTACAACTACGGTCCTATGGTGGGACTTCAGATAGCATTCAAAGACTATACCCCCCGTCTCGGAATGTTCGGAAGTCCCTGGGCAGGACTGAAGTATTTCAAGAAATTTTTCAACGACTACCAGTTTGCGAGAACGATTGTAAACACGGTGAGAACGAGCGTGTATTCGCTTGCGGTAAACTTTCCGTTTCCCATAATTTTAGCGCTTTGCATAAATCTTCTGCGAAACGAAAGATACAAAAAAACCGTGCAGATGGTGATGTATGCACCGCACTTTATCTCAATAGTCGTTCTGGTAGGTATGATGAACCAGATATTAAATCCGTATGTGGGACTTTACGGCAACATATACAAAATATTCACCGGTTCGTATGCACCGAATATCCTTGCAGACTCGAAATCGTTCATACATCTTTATGTGTGGTCGGGAGTGTGGCAGAATATGGGATATTCTTCGATAATATATCTTGCGGCGCTTGCAGGCATTTCGCCCGATTTGCACGAGGCGGCGCAGATAGACGGCGCGTCGAGATTTAAACGCGTCCTGCACGTTGACATTCCGGGAATTATTCCGACGGTTGTAATTATGCTTATTTTAAACTGCGGAAGAATTATGAACATAGGTTTTGAAAAGATTTATCTTATGCAAAATCCGATAAACTTAAAGGAAAGCCAGGTTATTTCAACCTTGGTTTACGAAAAATCCTTCGGCGGTGCGGGCGGTTCGTCTACGAAATATTCGTATTCCACCGCAATAGGTCTTTTCAATTCGGTTGTAAACTTTGTTTTGATTGTTGCGGTAAACAAAATAACGTCAAAATTAAGCGAAACAAGCTTGTGGTAAGGAGGGGGCAAAAATGAGCAAAACACACAATAAAATTTCAGATTCGCGCGAGGACAAAATTTTTAACATCATAATTCATATAATAATTGCCCTGCTTTTGGTGATTATAGCTTATCCGCTTATATTCGTTGTGTCGTCGTCCTTTTCGTCGAAAGAGGCGGTTACAAACGGCAGAGTTTTCCTGCTTCCCGTCGATTTCAGCCTGGAGGGCTACGAGGCGGTTTTTAAGAAAAACGACGTAATAATCGGCTACCGAAACACGTTTATCTACACGATAATCGGCACGTCGATAAACCTTTTTCTCACAATGATTGCGGCATATCCGCTTTCAAGGCGCGATTTGCCGTTCGGAAAAGGACTTACGCTGCTGTTTACATTCACAATGATTTTTTCGGGCGGTATGATACCCACATATATGCTTGTAAAAAGCGTGGGACTTATAAACAAACCTGCGGTAATGGTGCTCGTCGGCTCAATAAGCGCGTACAACCTTATTATCGCGCGGACGTTTATACAAAATAACATTCCGACAGAGCTTTTGGAGGCGTCGAGAATAGACGGGTGCAGTGATTTTCTGTATTTTGCAAAAATCGTTCTTCCGCTTTCAAAGTCGGTTATAGCGGTTTTGACGCTCTATTATGCTATAACTCACTGGAATTCGTATTTTAATGCGTTTATATATCTCAACAACCGAAAATACTGGCCTCTTCAGCTTTATTTAAGAGAAATACTGCTTGAAAACCAGATAGACGCATCACAGATTGCCGACCCCGACCTTCAGGAGGCAAAACAAGGTATGGCTAACCTTTTAAAATATTCGCTCATTGTTGTAAGTACAATACCCGTAATGCTTTTGTATCCGTTTATTCAAAAGCATTTTGTAACCGGAGTTATGATTGGCTCGGTTAAGGGTTGATTGTATAAATATTTTATAAAAGGAGATATTGTAATGAAAATTTTGAAAAGTTTAAGTTTGGTACTGGTATTGACCGTTGTATTTTCATCTTTTGCAATTTCATCTTTTGCGGCAGACGCTGAGGAGGCAGACGCTGAGGATAAGGTTATTATTTCCTCTATTGACGATTTGCCGGATATTACTAATTTTAAAACTGACCCAGGTAAAATCAGCGTTTCGGAAAACGGAAACGTTTTATCGCTTACAGCGGGTAATTTTGCCAACGGTGTAACAAATTACAGATTGGCAGGTTACGAGGCAGGATACAGATTTATAATAAACTCCAACAGATATATGAAACTCGGAAATATTTCGTTTGACCTTTGGAAAAATTACAAAAAATTAAGAATTGAATTTAACATTAAAATTGATAATGATACCGATGGTATAAGCTTTCGCACACATAGATTTACAGCCCCTAAAATTGTAAGCGGAGATTCAAATGCTTATTACATTTTCAGCGTAGGCGGAAAAGATATGATAACACCGTTGACGAGCAGTGAAAAAGGATATACATACCGTACCGCAAATTCAAAAAACTCTGCCATTTCAAAAGGAGAATGGCACAATGTTGTAATTGAAATAGGCGCAAATGGTGTAAATAAAGAAGTTAAGTTTTTCATTGACAACGCAGATGTCAGCAACGATATAATGGTTTTAAAAGGCAACACAAATAACAATACGGCAACAGAGATAGCATCAGAACCTATGAATATTCACGACGATTCAATAGGCTTTGGCGGTGAATGGGCAAAAGGTTGCGCTCTTATCCCCAACGGAAAACAGAGTTCGGCTTTCGGCGTTTCGCTCAGCGGACTTAAAATGACTGCAACAAACACGGATTTCACACCCCGTGCAGCAGGCAAAATCACAGCCGAAGAATTAAAGGGTACGGCAAATACCGAAACGGGAAAAATTGACACAAGTGCAATAGTTTACAATTTGACAGGCGAAACAAAAAATGTTAAATTGATTATAGCATACTACGACAGCGAAAAAAATCTTGCAGACGTTAAAACAGAAGTAATATCCGTGGCAAACACGCTTGTTAACAACGTAAACAAAGCGTTTGATAAACCGTCGGCATATGCGTCGGCAAAGGTATTTTTGTGGACGGATACAGAAATTATTCCGCTTGCAAAAAGCGCTGACGTAAAATAAAATATCTCTTTGTTAAGGGGGAGGAATATGAAACGTTGTTTCAAAATATTTAATACTTTGATTATTCTTTTAATTTGCGCGAGTCTTTTATCGTGCCAAAAAAATAATTCTTCTCCCTTATCACCCTTTCAAAAAGATGCCAACTTAAACGAAGTCGGCGTCTTTCCCGTATGCAAGGAAAAGATTACGCTTACAATAGGCATTGAAAACGGCGGAAACTTAATTGAAGATTACAAATCAAACGCGCTTACAAAATATCTTGAAGAAAAAATGAACGCAAATTTGGAGTTTATGTTTTTTGACGAGGGAGAGGCAGATAAAAGCATTAAGCTTATGATGAGCGCGGGAGGAAAAAATCTTCCCGATATTGTAATAGGCGACAATGTCGACGATTTTGATGTTATTGCATATGCGCAGAAAGGGCTTATTATTCCGCTTAACAACTATTATGAAAATTCATCGTATTATCTTAAAAAAATTATTGACAAAGAAAAAGGATTTCTCGACCTTATAACAATGTCCGACGGCAATATCTACACAATTCCGCGTTATACAAAAATTCTCCAGAACGAATTTGGTGTAAAGCTTTGGATTTATAAGCCGTTTTTGGATAGGCTCGGGCTTGATATGCCCAAAACCACCGACGAATTTTATGAGGTTTTGGAAAAAATTAAAAACGGCGACCCCAACGAAAACGGAACGCGCGACGAAATTCCGTTTATCGGTACGGGCGCAGGCAATGCGAACGGGTATCTTTTCGCCGATTTTATAATGAGCGCGTTTGTTTATGCCGACGCGGAGGATTATTATATGTATCCCGAAAACGGCGAAATTAAATTTGCCTGCACCGACATACGCTGGAAAGAGGGCTTAAAATATTTAAACAAGCTCTGCGCTCAAAATCTTTTGTCGCCTGCGTCGTTTATCACAACCGCAGACCAGTTTAAAAGCATCATAGACAAAAAGGACGTTATTGCAGGTTCGTTTATCAGTATGGGCCCGTATTTTTCCGACGAAAACAAAAGCCGTTATTCCGAATATAAGGTTGTCGAGCCTCTTATAGGCCCGGGCGGTGAGCAAAATCCGATTTGCTGGGCAACAAAACCGCGCAGCAGGTTTTTTATCACAAAAAACTGCAAATATCCCGAGGCTGCTTTCAGACTCGGCGATATTATGTGCGACGAGGAAGTTGCAATTATGAACAGATGGGGTGTTGAGGGCAAGGATTGGGAAAAAGCAGGCGAAAACGATACCGGCGTTGCGTCGGACGAGGGCTATCCTGCGCTTATTGTGCCGAAACTCGAATGGGGAGTACGGCAAAATTCGCATTGGCAGGGAAAAGGCCCCGGATACCGCGATTATAACATCGGTCTGGGCGTTGCGGTTACAGAGTCAAATCCTATGGACTACGAAATCGCGCGGTCGTCGCTTGCTTATAAAAAGCTTATGCCCGAAGAATATATTGTAAAGCTTGTTTACGACGCCGGCGAATATGACGAGGTTGCAAGAATAAGCGGAGAGATTATGTCTTACGTAAACAGCGCAACCGTGGATTTTGTCACGGGCGCAAAGGATATTGACGCAAATTGGGATAAATTTGTGTCGGACTTAAATTCGCTCGGCGCGGAGCGTCTTAAAGAAATTATGCAGAATGCTTATGACAGGACTTTGCTGAAATAAAAGGAGGAAACAATGAAAAGGCTTATTGCGGGATTTTTGGCATTTTTTACGGTTACTTCGGCTTTTTCGTGCGTTGCATACGGCGAGGGTGCAGAAAACACGGAAAAAATCCGTGCTTATGTTGACGGCAGCGAAACCGTTCACGCAAGCAATATGAAAGTTTATACCGGCGACAACGGCAAAAATGCAATTTCGTCTATGGGCGGAAAAAAAGGCTGGCTTTTCGACGTTGAGTCGGACAGCACCGATTATTACCTTTATATTGACGTTGACGATAATCTTGCCGATAAAAAGGATATGGGACGCGTTGTTGAAATAAGCGTTGATTATTTCGACAAGTCGAACATCAATATTGCACGTCTTAAACAGGTATCAAGCGCGTTTTGCGTGGAATATCAAAACACAGACGGCAAAATTGTCGAGTCGCCCTATTTTGAGCTTGATAATTCGCTTATGTGGCATACATACACTTTCACGCTTACCAACGCGGTTTTGCAAAACGGCGTAAACGGCGCGGATTTCAGAATTTGTTCAAAGTCAAAAACAATGGGAACGTCTGGCGGCAGCTTTGTTGTAAACAATGTTGAGGTTAATCTTACCGATAAATTCAATCATATAAACATTGTTCCGTCAACCGAGAATTACGGCAACAACTTTTTCACGGGCGAAAAAATTTCGTTTAAATACACTCTCGATAACAAAAAATACGCCGAAAAAAGCCGTCAGTACGGCGCGTATCCGCTGACTGCAAAATTCAGCGCAAAAAATATCGAGGGCGATGTTGTTTTTGAAAAAACCGATACGTTAAATATTGAGCCGTGCAAAGAAACCGAATATAACCTTGATGTTGATGTCGGCGGAAAATACGGAGTATATTTTATGACGGCGGTTTTTTACAATGACGAACATAAAATTTACAGCGAAAAAACAACGCGTTTTTCATATGTGCGAACCGATTACGGCAAAACTATGAACTATGCTTTCGGCACTTGCTCGGGCAGACGTGATGAATGGGCGCCTCTTTATCAGAAGGCAGGAATAGGCATTGTGCGCGCAATGGAGTCGTACAGCAACGTTATAAGCCGTGACATAAACGCGGACGAGGCTTTTGTTTACCCCAGAAGGGCAGACACGCTTTCACGCGCTTTAAAAGAGAGGAACATAAAGCAGATAAACACTTATTTGAGTGTAAAAACCGACCTTCTTCCGGGCGAACAGCTTCCGTATACCGAAAAGGGTATGAAAAAATATACCGACTACATAGATTTTGTCACCGAGTCGGAAAGATTTTCAATCGTTGCATACGATATGTGGAACGAATTTGAGCTTATGGGCGCGTCGTTTAACCTTTATTCGCGTCCAATGGAAGATTATATAAATCTTATGAAAACCACATATACGAGGATAAAGGAAAAGGCGCCCGACTTAAAGCTTTACGGCGTTGTAACAAGCACGGTGCGCAGTGACATTTTGGAGGATATTTTAAAGGCGGGCGGCGGTGACTATATGGACGGCTACTGCTGTCACGCGTATGCACCGAGGTACGACCCTATGTCGGGCGGACTTATCAAAGAACTTGAAAAGGCGCGCGCGGTGCTTGACAAATACGGATATTACGATATGCCGATTGTCACCTCCGAGCTTGGCTGGGCAGACGATACGTATTACGGCATTGACGAGAAAAGGCAGGGTTACTATCTTGTTGAGGGTTATGCCGCGATGCGGAAAGTGCGCAATTTCAATCAGTATGTGATGTACACGTTTTACGACGGCGGAAGAACAAAGGGCAACCGCGAGCATCACTGGGGGCTTATTGAGTTTTTGGGTGCAGACACGCCGGGCACGGCAAAAGCAAGCTATGCAATGGTTGCGAATATGAACAATCTTCTTGCAGGCTATGAGTATAAAGACGAAATCACGGTGAATGACAATACATATGCTTACCGTATGCACAGCAATGATAAAAACGACGACACGATTATGCTTTGGTCAAGAGGAAACGGCGGAAATTTAAGCATAGATTTGGGAACGGACAAAATCGACGTTTACGACGCGTACGGCAATGTGTCAGTCCTTTCGGGAATTGACGGCGTGTTCGGTTTTGCTCTCACCGAAGCGCCCGTATATTTAAAAGGCGATTTCAAAAAATTTGAGCTTGCCGAGAATAAAATTATAGACAAAAACGCATTTGACGTTGAATTTTCGCAGAGCGTTTCGTTTAATCTCAAAAATGCGAACGGCGGTATGCAGTATGAAATAACGCCGGTAAACGGAGCAAAGCTTGACATAAGCGAGGTTAAAGGCGAAAATTCGTCGGATATACACATAAAACCCAATAAATACGGCTCCGAAACCGATAGGGCAAAAATTAAGGTTTTTGACGGAAACGGCACTTATCTTGACGGATATTTATCGTTTTTCTACAAAACGCCCATTGACGTTGATATGAAATGCGAGCCCGGATTTACAAACGGCGTGTTCGATTACGAAGTTGTAAATTTGAGTATAGACATCTCAAACAATTCAAAAGAAACCGTTAACGGAAAGTTTGTTATAAACCGTCTTTCGGGTATAGAAGATTACAATGCCGAGTATGACAATTTGAGCATTAACCCCGGCGATACATATAAAATCGTCATAAAAGCTCCGTCCGATGTTAACGTTGTGAAAATGGAGGCTGCATTTGTCACAAGCGACGGAATAACAGTGGATTTTGCAAAATCCGCGTCGTTTGCGGTTTGCGAATATGCGTATAACAAGCCTGTGACCGACGGAAAGATAGGTGAAAACGAGTATAAAAGCTTTGTATATCTCGGCGCCGACAACGCAGTTGACATTCACGCGGTTGACCCGTACACGGGCGCGGACGACTGCAGTGCGCTTTTGTATTATTCGTGGGACGAAGAGAATTTCTACATTGCGGCAAACGTTACCGACAATGTTTTGTTTGACGCATCTCCTCAAAGTGCGGCAATGTGGCGTTACGACAGTTTTCAGCTTGCAGGGGTTTACGACCCCGAAAATATGCTCGGAACAAGCGTTTTGACGTCTGTTCTCTACGGCAAAACAAACGGCGAAAACACGCTCGAAATGGTTAAAAGCAGTGCGTTTAAGGCAATGACCGACGCTGACAGCGGATTTGAGGGCGCAATAAGCCGTGACGGAAAAAATACCTGTTATGAGCTTAAAATTCCGTGGAAAACCGTACTTACGCAGGACGTAGCCGTTCAAAAAGATACAATATTCAAATTCTCCGCGCTTATCAACGACAACGACGGAGGCGGACGAAAAGCGGCGGTACAGTACGGCGAGGGAATTTACACCGGCGGAACGACAAACGAAAACTTTATAAAAGCATATCTTGCAAAAACACCGAACGGGGGTAACGAAAATTGAAAGAATTTAAAATTGAAAACCACGCGCCGAGCTATCTTCCGAAAGAAAAAAACTGGACTTTGGCTTGGCAGGACGAATTTGACGGCAACAGTCTTGACGAATCGAAATGGAACTTCCGCGAGTATTTCTGGGGCAAAAAATCGCCCACGTTCTCGCGCGAGGGCGTTTCGGTGGACGGAAACAGCAATCTTGTTATCGCGCTGGTAAAAAAGGGCGAGGACTTTTATTCGGGACATCTTCAGACAGGCTCGCTTACATATGATATTCCGAAGGATACAACCGGCGTGTGGCCTTTCGGAAAGTTTGAAAAGGCAAAATTTATGCACAAATTCGGCTATTATGAAATAAGATGCCGTCTTCCCAAAAATCCGGGCTGGCACGCGGCTTTCTGGCTTCAGGCACCCGGTGTCGGCTCGCACCCCGACGCAAAATACTGCGGTGTGGAAACAGATATAATGGAAAACTACCGTCAGCACACAGAGGGGCTTATGCTTTGCGGAAACGGGTTCGGCGGTTACGGAAAAGACGCCGTATGGCCCGGACATTTCCGTTTCCCGTTTGTTGAAACGCCCGACGGCTGGCATTACTACGGCGTTGACTGGAACAAGGACGGATATACATTCTATGCGGACGGCAAAAAAATAGGCTGGCAGGGCCCGCCTCAAGTTGCGGTATCGCACGTTGAACAGTTTATTCTTGTAAGCACCGAGTGCCACGGTTATAACCGAAATTTCGGCGATAACTGCGGTGACGACGGCCACGGCGATATGTGGAGGGGAAAACCGGCAGACGAGCTTAAAAAAGCGGTGCTGCCCGACGCGTTTGTTGTTGACCACGTAAGGGTGTTTGACGAAATATAGGAAAGGAAAAACTGCTATGAAAAAAACATTTTCTTTAATTCTTTCGCTTATTCTGGTGCTTTCGCAGATGAGTTTTCAGGCATTTGCAAAGCACGAAGAGGACGGATATATATTTTACGAGGATTTTGAAGATTACAAGCTTTCCGACGATCTCCCCGACGGCTTCAGCTGGGGAAGCATCGGCGCGGACTGCACGGTGAGCGCAAAAGCGCAGAAATTTTCCGACAGTCACTCCACCGCTCTGCGCCTCACGTCGGAGGGTGCGAAAACAAGCTATTTTTCGGGGAAAATCGAAAAAACCGATATATCGAAGGGTATTTTAAAATTGAGTTTCAGCCTTATGTTTGAAAATATCCCCGATGCAAGCTCGTATCAGCAAACGGTGTGCGTTTACGGCGGTACGACGAGCGCGCCTTATACAAAAGGACTGCGTATCGACGACGGAATTGTGAAATATTTTTCCGACCCGGCAAGCCGTTGGAAAACAAGCACCACCACCGCTTTTATGGTGCCGAACGTTTGGTACAATTTTGATATTGTGTCCGACTTTGACAGCAACAAGGTTACATATTATATGAACGGCAAGGCGCTTATCGACGAAAAAACAGGCAAAATTGCCGAAACGGCGGGCTATAAAAACACCACAACGAGCATATCGCAAATTCAGCTTCTTGTCCGCACAACCCACCCGCAGGCGGCGTTCGGCGGTGCGGTGTATTTCGATAATATTTCGCTTTCAAACAGCGTTAAATCGGGCGCATTTGCGGCAGACGGAAACGTGCTTTATGAAAATCCGTCTTATCTTAATTTAAACTTTTTCAGCGGTGTTGACCTTGAAAAATTCGATAAAGATGAAATAACCGTTAAAAAATATAAATCGGACGACCCTGCAATGACAAACGGCGAAAATTTGGATTTTTCGGTTGAAAATCTTTCGTCATCAAATCTTACGGTGAACTTTGGTTCGGAGGTTACGCTTGACGGGTTCGACAAAATAGAAGTTGACTTCGGCAATAATACAAACTTTGAAAACCGTTGTCTTGCGCCCGTTTGGTTTATAAAAGAAAAAGAGGACGAAGAACCGATTACTGCGACAGAGCTTTACAACAGCGAGAAAGACGGCAGTTATGACGTTAATTTAAACCTTACAAACATTGAAAAGACCGACATCGAATACACCGGCGGCGCAAGCAAAAAATCGGCATTTCTTTTTGACAAAAAAGCCAGCGCGCCCACAACGGGATATTTGAAATTTGAACGCGCTGACGGCGAAAATGTTTTTCAGACGGGAAAAATTTATGAGTTAAGCTTTAAAATAAAAATTCCCGAAAGCGCATACAGCGTTTCAAACAGTGACAAAACCATAAATATAAGAGGCGGTTTCGACGCACTTACGGACGGCGAAACGGTTGTATATCCGAGCGGTGCGGCGCGTCTTTTGTATTTTTCAAACAGGTACACCACGGCAGGATATTTTAACGAGGACATTAAAAAGGTTTCGACGGTCGGCGGATACAACTATTCGTACAACAAAAACGCGTCGATAGACGGCGATTTTGACGCACTTTTCGACGCGGCAAAATGGCTTGATGTTAAAATGACGTATTATCCCGATACAAAGCTTTACGACGTTGTGTTTACAAACGATTCGGGAAAAGAATATTCGTGTCTTTCGCAGAATGTATTTTTGTCAAATTCCGCGCTTACAAAGGCATATGCGCTCGCGTATCCCGATGTTGACCGAAATACAATCGACGGCGGATTAAAGAGCATTGATTTCGGTATTCAGGCAAAGGGCGGTATGAAAATCGCAATGGACGAAATTCTTCTCACCGAAAGAGAAAATATACCCGAAGAAGCGTTTGTAAAATGCGTTTCGCTTAAAAATTCCGAGGGCGAAAACATACGGAAAGACGGCAATGCGTATGAGCCTCAAATAAGAAAAATAGACATTCTTTTCGACGGTGAAATTGATGCCGATACCATTTTAAACACCTCTGTTTCGGGCGATAATCTCCCGTTATATTCGGTAAATTATTCCGCGGCGAAAAAGACGCTTTCGGTTGATTTTGAAAAACCGCTTTCGGAGAACAAAACATATACGGTAATTCTTCCCGATACAATGAATTTCAAATACGGAATTTCTCAAATTCCGTTTGAGACGGCGAGCGGTAAATTTGAAATTTCAAATCTTGTATCAAAGGTTTATGACGGCAAAATGCGTGCGTCGGTAAAGGTTAAGAACACGGCGTCTTATGCCAACGAACCTACAACGCTTATTGTTTCGTCATACAAAAACGGTGATGCGGTGAACATAACCGCCTCTGCAATTTCGGTCGGCGAGGGATTTGACGATACGTTATACACCGCGGAAGCCGACATCGGCGACTGTGACACCGTTAAAGCGTTCGTTTTGAACAATGCTGATTTAACGCATCTTCTGCCGTACAGCGAAATAAAGCTTGCGGACATCGGAAGCGCCGAAAAACACGAGTTTGAATTTTCAGACGGTGCGGACGGAAAATTTGTTACCGCGCTTGTGTTAAGCCCCGACCCGAGCGACAGGAGAAATTCGTATTCCTTGGAGGCGCTTGCGGACAGCGGTGCGATTTACAAAATCGACGCGGTAAGCGTTAAAGACGGAAAATATTCTTTCGGTTTTGACATAAACGGAGCATCTGGCAAATACACGGTTTACATTGCCGATGAAAACGGAAATATCGTTGAAAAAAGCGAAATTATCCATTCCGACAAGACCGAGTGCGAAAACGCTCAAAGCCTTATAAACAGCGCGGTTTTAAGCGGTGACAAAGACGGAGTTTTAAATATTTTGAAAACATATCCGTGCGAGCTGGGCATTGAAAAAATCGCAATTTTCAAAAACGCTGAAATTTCGGCGGAATATGTTTCAGAGCTTCTTTTTGAGTCGGTTAAAAACAAGGCGCTTGACATTTCAAATATGACGGATACACAAAAGCGCGTCGGAAACATTTGCCTTGCATATGCGCTGAAAAACGGAAAATGCAGTGATATTGCAGAGTACGGCGAAATTGCAGAAGTGTTTGAAAACGAGAAATTTGCAAAGCTTTATACAAAAAATATTGCTGATACAAAAAAGGTTGCAAAAAGGCTTTCGGGCAAAGATATTACAGTTGATAACCTTTCGGCAAAGCTTTCCGAGGCGGCGGCGCTCGAGATAATTGCCGAGGGTCAGGGCTTTGGAAATGTAAAAGAAATTATGACGGATTTTGCAGACGAAATCGGAATTGATATATCGCGCGGAACTGTCGATGTTTACCGCCGGCTCGACGGAAATCAGTTTGAAGATTTTGACGCGCTCGGTGCTGAATTTAACAGAATTGCACCCGAAAAATCAACCGACGGGGGAGGCAAGGGCGCACCGTCGAAAAGCGCCGGTTCGTCGTCGGTGACAAAAGGCGGATTTACAGGCGTAACCCCCAATTTGCCGACACCTGTTGAAAAAGAAATTTTCGGCGACCTTAACGGCTTTGATTGGGCAAAAGAAAGCATAAACGCGCTTTACGAAAAGAAAATCGTAAGCGGAAAAGCGGACGGAGTTTTTGCACCCGGCGACAGTATTATGCGCGAGGAATTTGTAAAAATCATTGTCGGGGCATTCGGTATTGACGGCGTTTCGGACAAAAATTTCACCGACGTATCAAACGGCGCTTGGTTTGAAAATTATATCAAAAAAGCGTTCGGCGCAGGAATAATATCGGGCGAGGGCGAAACGTTCGGAGTCGGAAAACCGATAACGCGCGAGGATATGGCGAAAATTATCTACGGCGTTATAAAATACAAAAATTTAAGCCTTAATACAGGCAATACGGCAGAAATTTCGGATATTTCGTCGGTTTCGGACTATGCGTCCGAGGCGGTTAAGGCGCTCTATTCCGCAAATATTTTGAAGGGAAACGAAAACGGCGGATTTATGCCGAAATCGTTTGCAACGCGCGCCGAAACGGCGGTAATTATAAACAGAGTTTTAAACTATGTGAAATAGGAGGGGTGAAAAAATGAAAAAAATTTCAGCAATTATTTTGTGCATATGTCTTTTGACCTCCTCTATGGTGGCAGCGGTGTTTGCACAGGACGAAAATATCCCGAACGGTGCATATCTTTTGCAGTATCTTAAAATTATGAATTTCGCCGATACGGAAAATTATTGGTCGGAAAACATAACGCGCGCGGAGTTTTCGCAGGCGGTTTATAATATCGTAAAAAGCGCGGACAAAGCAAAGTCGGGCAATGCGTATTATACCGACATTAAAGAGAATGAACCGCTTTTTGAGGCGATCGGATTTCTTGCGGAAACGGGAATTTTGACGGTGAGCGATGACAGAAAATTCAATCCCGACAGCCCTGTGACATACGACGAGGCGGTAAAAATGCTTGTAACTCTTGCAGGCTACGCGCCGTATGCAATGTCAAAGGGCGCATACCCGACGGGATACATTATGACAGCGCAAAATCTTAAAATAACAAACGGTTTGACGCTCGGCGGAAATTTGGACAGAGCCGCCGCGGCAACGCTTGTTTACAACACGCTTTCGGTAAAAATGTATGACGTGGATTTTATAAAAAACGGCGCGGTGAATTATACTTTTTCCGATACCGAAACGGTTTTGGAAAGATATTTTGACATCTATGCCGTTGAGGGCGTTGTAACAAAGCAGAATATGACGGATATTTCGTCGGAAAACGGTGATGTGCCGGGAGTTATTGCGATAGACGGTTATGAGTATACCGACAAAACAGAAAATCAAAATCTTCTCGGATATGAGGTTAAAGCATATATACAAAAGAACGTCACGGGCAGAGAAAGCGTTGTTTTTGCCGAGGTTTCGGAGCAGTGCAGAACGCTTGAAATTGACGCGGACGATTTGGTTGATGTAAGCATAAACAAAATTACATATACCGACAAAAACGGAAACGAAAAAACCGCAAAGCTTAAAAATGCGGCGTTTGTGAAAAACGGCACGCTTTTGTCAAGCAACATTTCGCAGAAAGCGTTTATAGAAAAGGGAAATTTAAGACTTGTTTCAACCGACGGAAGCACGTATACAACGGTTATCATAACCGAATACACCGTTATCTGCGCAGGTCTTATCGACGCGGGCGCGAAAAGGGTTTACGACAAATACGACCCGTCGCAGTACGTTGAGCTTGACCGTGAAAAATACGACAAGGTTTCAATAATTTTAAACGGTACCGAGGCGAATTTTTCAAGCATATGCGAGGGCGACGTTTTGACCGTTGTGTGCTCCGAGGATAAAAACAATGTTGCGTGCTACATTTCGGCAGACAAAATCACCGGAACTTTAGAGGCGGTGAGCGGTGACGATACCGTGTATATCGACGGCACGGAATACACTCTCGACAAAAAGCTTGCAAAAAGGTTTAACTTAAATCTTTTGGACACCGCGGAGTTTGTTTTTGACAAAACCGGCGAAATCGCCGAGGTGAAAAACGCGAAAAACGGCAAATATAAAACAGGTTACGTTTATGAATTCAACATTGACGAAAATAAGAGAAAAAGCCCTGTTTTAAGCATATTTACCATAGACGGAAAGTATGAAAAATTAAGATGCGCCGACAAATTTTCGGTTAACAACGGCAAAAAAACAAACAGTTCGGACGACCTTTTGAGCGTTTTGTGCAAAGCGGACGACAAAACGGTGTTAAAACCCCAGCTTATAAGATATTCGGTAAACAAGGACGGCGAAATCACAGCGGTAAATACCGCGGATTTTGCAAGCAGTATGAGCGAGTCACAGTATATCGGCAAAATTCTCGACGAGGGAAAATATAATTTTTTCTCGACGCTCGTATATCCGAAAACGCCCATTTCAACGCAAACGGTATATATGAAAGTCCCGAGCGATACGCTTATAGAACAAGGCGTTACCGATTCGAGATATTTTCAGATTATAGAGAAGAAAACGATAAAAACCACCCGTGCGTATGTTTTTGAAGCATACAAGTTAAACAACGACAGCCCCTACGCCGATGTTTTGATTTACAAAAGCGGTGTCGGCACCGAGCTGAACTCATACGACCCGTATGCAATGGTAAGACGCGTTTACAAATCGGTTGACGGCTACGGCAATGAAACAAACGTTCTTGAGGTGTTTGAAAAGGGCAAAGCCGTAAAATATTACACGGGCGATATGTGCGAGTGGCCCGCGGAGGACGTTCTGGAGGGCGACGTTATACGTTTTGCAATCGACACAGACGGAAGTGTGAATACAATAAAAGTTATCTGCCGTCCGTCGGACAAAGACTATCCCCTTCCGCCTGCAATGAACACAACCGCGTACGCCGCGGCAGGCAGACTCACCTGTCATTATGCATATGACAAGTGGGAGGGAAACGAAATGGATGCGGGCGGACTTTTAAGCGTTATGATGCTTTCCGATACCTTCGGCGGCGACACAAGCTTTGCTCTGGCATACAGCCGTCTTAAAAATATGATGATTTATGACAGTACACAGCCCAAAGGAAAAAGAGTATATTTAGGCTCAATCGACAACGTTGTAACTTACAAAGGCTCGGGCGGAACGGGTGCGTCGTATGTAATAGCGCACGCAAACGTCGGCTCGGTTGAAAACGTGTTTGTTATAAACAATTAGGAAAAATTTAACGGGAGAAGTCTATGAGATATTTTAAAGCGGACAGTAACATAAAAAGGCAGTATTTTGTGACGGCGGCAATACTTTTGGCAGTGCTGATACCCGTGTATATTGTTTCGTACAATATGACTGCCGAGAACATTTCGGCAGGAATACAGGGAAACATAGACGTTACTATGAATATGCTGGACAAGGAAACCGAAAGTCTGCGCAAAATAAGTATGAATATCGTGGAAACGGACGAATACACCGAGCTTAACAAAAATATCACAATAGACTCTCCCGTGGAATACGCATCGGTTAACAAGTTTGCGAAAAAATACAATCAAACCATAGATTTATCGAGCATTATTGAGGACTGCATAATATATTTCAAGCGCAGCGACGTTATCGTTTCAAAAAAACTCACGCTTTGCGGAGAAGATTTTTTGAGCGCCGACGATTTTATACGTTTCGGAAACGAAAGCTTTGACGATTTTGTGCAAAAGGCGTCGGAGGAGGGATTTTCCGAAACGTGGAGATACTGCCCTGATACGTTTTACTGCGGAAAAAAGAGCGATATACTGGCGGTGTGTGTTGCCGCAAGCAGAAATTTGAGCAGCAATGCCGACGCGGTTATAGTGGGGCTTATAGACGTTGACAGCCTGTTTTCGGCAATGGGAATGGACAATTTTAAAACGTATGCCGAGTATAAATTCACCGCGTATGACGGCAGTACGCTTATGGAAAGCGCTTCATACGGCAGTATGAAAACAAAGCACATTATTTCTTACGACAAAACAAGCGCCGCGGTAAGGCTGGATTTAAAGATAAGACCGTCGTACTATAACCAAAGAATGAAAATTTTGTTTATTCTTTTTGCAGTATACAGTATGATTATCGCCTCGGTGGGCGTGCTTATTGTGTTTTTCCTCGCAAAAATGCAAAATTCAAAAATGCACCGTCTTGCCCTTGCGGTTGAGGAATTCACCGGCATTGCAAATGTCAAAAACGATTACGATTATATCAGCGAGGTTTTAAAGGGCATAAACAGAAAAAATCTGTATCTTGACAGTGTTGTTGCGAAAAATGTTATATACAAGCTTTTCACAATGACGCTGACCGACGACGAGTATGACATCATAAGGTCGAAATATCCCGAGCTTTTCGGCGAAAGCATTATTATGATTATAAAAAGCGAAAATATGATGCCCGAAATCATTGAGCTGGGCGCAAAGCAGTACGGGCTTGAAATTACTGCAATGCTGAAAAACTACAACGGCAATATTGTGGTGATAATAAAGGCGCGCAGCAGCAGTGAATATTATGCCGAGGCGGCGGAGAAAATATCGGAGCTTGTGTCGAGAATTAAAGAAAAAGGCATTGACATATATGCTTCGGTGAGCGGAATATGCGAAAGCATTGAGGAAATTCCCGAAAAATACAAAGAGGCTCACAATCTTTTAAGGCATCTTGAATATCAAAATCTCATTCTTGCCGATACCGACAGAGCAGAAAAATCGCTTGCGCTCACGGGTATGGGCGATAAGCTCTACGAGCTTGTTATGTCGGGCAACGAGTTTGAGGCAAGCAGAATTGTTTACGAGCAGTGGTACGATTTGAGCGAAAATTTTGCGGACAACAGTCTGGAACAGCTTTTCTTCGACCAGCGCAGAGCGCTTATCACCGCCGCGGAAAACACAGGATATAACGGTGAAATCGTAAACTACGACAGCAACAAAAACATTCGCGAAACCGCCTTTGCGGTGACCGAATGTATATCGAAACTTTGCGCGCACATACGTTCGCTGCGCAGTGAAAAGAAAAAATACGACGAAATTATAAATTATATTCTTAATCATTACACCGAGCCGTTTTTCGGTATGACAAGCGTTACTACGTATTTTAACGTGTCGGATAAAACCGTGAGCAATGTTGTAAAGCAAAAAACGGGACAAAGCTTTTTGGGATATGTTGAAAATCTGCGTATCGACAGGGCAAAAACGCTTTTGGAAGACGACACGTTAAAGGTTGCGGATGTTGCGAATATGTGCGGTTACGGAACGGAGGGTGCGTTCTACAAGGCATTTAAAAAGAAAGTCAACGTATCGCCTGGTGTTTACAGAAAAAGCAGAACAAACAGGTTTATTCTCAATGACGGGGAGGACGGCAATGAAAAATAAAGTTGCGTTGAAAGCTATAATTTTACTGCTGATATTGACAAATTTTATAAGCGTGCTTGCGTTTGACGGCTATGTTTTAAACTTTGAAAACGGTACGGGCGATTGGACAAGAGTGTCATCTTCGGGTGAAATGTTTGCGGAATATACAGACGCATTGCATAAAAACGCACTTTATGTAAATTCGCCGGGCGTGCTGGCAAAATACCGTTTAAATCTTGAAAACCCCGTTCCGGCAGATGATAAAATATATTCTTTGAGTTATGATATTAAAATTGACGAAATAAAAAACCAAACGACGAAACAGACCGTTTCGGTGTGCGTTTTGGGTTCAAACAACGTTATGGCGTTTTACGGTTTGAGAATTGACAACGGCGAGGTGTCGTATCCGAACGGCTATGACACAACGGGCATCAGCACCGCGAAGGACGGCAGTGAAACCTTAAAAATTTCGCAGGGCGAATGGCACAACTTGAAAACGGTGTATAACAGAGCAAGCGGAATTTTTACATATTATGTCGATAATCTGCCTGTGCGCACGCGGAAAGGCGATGTTTTACGGGTTAAGGCTTACGAAAAAATTGAGAATTACAAAATTGCAAAGCTTGAACTTGTGTCGCGCAATTTGTCCAAAACGGACAGAATTTATATCGACAACATCACGATTAAAGAGGAGGCGGAAATACCCGAATATACAGGCGTTAACGTGTACGGCGCGAGAATATATGACAACACGGGAAACGAAATTTTGCCGAATAATATTCAGGGCGCGGATAAGTTTAATTTAAGCTTTGATTACACCGCGGACAAAGATTTTTCATATGCGGCGGCGCTGTATAAAAACGGCGCGCTGAAAGACATTGTATGTGCAGAAACCGATACGGCAAACAACGGTTATGAGTGCAGAGAAAATATCGAAATCGAGAACAAATCGGGCGCGGATACGTTAAAGCTTTTTGCCCTGGATAGTTTGAAAAGCTTAAGACCGTATAAGGTGCGGTGGAAAGAGGACGAAAAAAGCGAAATTTCCGTTTTGCTTGACAAAACTGCAATTCAAAATGAGAATTTTTCCGTTTCGGGCGACGAACTGAGCACCGAAACGCACGGCGGAAAAACGGGAATACTTTTAAAACCTCCCGTTATGGACAGCGATATTGCGGCGGCGCAGAAGAAAAAGTACAACAGCACCCTCGGCGGACCCGAAAGCGCGTATTACATAAATTTTGACGTTAACGAAAAAAGCTTTTTAAACCGCACGGACGGCTTGTGCATTGAGGCGGAGGTTTGCTATTTTGACGAAGGTTACGGCGCGTTTACTCTGGAATACGACACACTTTACGAGTCGCTCAAAGAGGCGGAATATGTGGAGCTTGACAATACAAAAACGTGGAAAACACACACCTTCAGACTCAAAAATGCGCATTTTACGGGCGAAAATACCGATTTCAGGCTTGCAACCTGGGGCGAAATAATGCGCTATTCAAACACGGGCGTTGTTTTTTCGTCGGTTAAGCTGAAAAATACGGGAGCGAAAAATCAGTTTGACATAACCGCCTCGTCATCGCACACGGGAAATATATATTACACGGGCGAAAATATGGCTTTTGATATAAAAATTTCACCGCGCGCGTTTTATAACTATTCAAAATCATTCGGCGAATATGATGCGGTTTTAAAATATACTCTCCTTGACGAAAACAAAAATGAGATAAGTAAAATCGGTACAAAAACCGTTTCGGTAAAGCCCTGTCAAACCGTTTCGGACACTGTGACTTTCAGCGTTCAAAAATACGGAATTTACTATCTTAAAACCGAAATAATATGTGACAAATACAATATTTTCGGCGAGAAAGAAACGGAATTTTCGTACGTCAACAGTGACAAAACAACGGTTAACTATGACTTCGGCATAACGGGCGGTCAAAAAATTGCAAATACCGAAAAGCTTGCGAAAAACGCAGGTATCGGCTCGGTGCGCTGGGTGAGAAATATGCGCGACGTTATGAGCCTTACATATGACGACACTACATATACTCTTAAAGAAAAGGGAATAAGCACCGAGTGGAAAAATTGGCAGAACACGCTCGAGGCAAAAGGGTTTGACATAATAAACACGCTTTTGGCGCAGAGTATGCCTTATTCAAATCAAACCAAAAACGGATATAAACTTCATATTCCGTACGGTGATGACGGACGTGATTTGTTTGCGCAGTATTGCAGATATTTTGCGCAAAACGTTTCGTCACAGTATTACGAAATCTGGAACGAATTCGATTCGCCGGCGGGAAAATCGTATAATATGAACGGTGAGGACTACCGCAATTACGGAAATCTTCTTGTAAAATCGGCAGACACGGTTTATTCGTGCGACCCGGACGCAGAGATAATTGCGGTGGTGTCGGGAAGCAAAAGCACGCACGAAAAATCAATAAAGCGCGTTATTGAGCTTATCGGTGCAGGTAAGGCGGAAAATACGCTTGACAAATATTTTAACATAGCGTCGGCACACCCGTATCACTGGAACGACAATCCGCTTTTTGCCGAGTATACCGACACCGGAAAGATGACCGATATGTATAAGCATATGAAAGAAATACGCGATTTGTACGATAGTTACAATCTTAAAAATACGCGTCTTTACGTAACCGAGGTTGCGTGGTCGCCTCATTACACAGCATACAACGAATACGGCGCCTTCCCAGACAACAAAAACATAATCGCCGACCCTTCAAAGGCGATAAGAAAGCCGATTACCGAAAAACAACAGGGAAGCTATCTTGTGCAGACTTACGTGATGATGAAAAAAGATAACCTTGTGGAAAAATTTATGCCCTACCTTTTTGTGCGCCAGACAAACGTACGCGTTGACCGCGACAAAAATATGGGTATTTTGAAAAACTACAAAAGTTATCTTGAAGATGTTCCGCTTGCGGCAACAAACGCATATCTTGCGGTTTCAAATATGAATATGCTTCTTGCAAATGCGCAGTATATGAGCGATTTTTATTTTGACGATACTTCAAAAACCGACGTGTGCTACCGATACAGGCAAAATAACGGAAACGATATTGCGGTTTTGTGGTCGGCAAAAGAGGACGGCGAAAATGTGTCGGTCAATTTCGGGTGCAAAAAAATAACGGTGTACGACGAATACGGAAACGCGTCCGAAATGCAGAGCAACAGCGGAATTTACAGCTTTAATCTCACACAGTCAACTGTGTATGCAACGGGAAATTTTAGTGAGTTTAAGAAAAACTGAAACATTATCGGAGGGAAAAATGCAAAGAATTGACAACGCATATGTCAGCTATGGCGAGTATTTTTTGGACTACAACACAAAAACATTCGAGCTTAAAATCGGCTTCGGCAAAACGTGCATAACCGCGCACATTAAAAGCGGTATATTTGAAAATTACAAAAAAAGCGATATTAAATATAAGCTGAAAAACACAAAAAACATTAAAACGGTCGTTTATAAAAATGGCGAAACAAGCCTTACGCTCATATTTGAGGCGAGCGCGAGGGGAATAGGAATAAAGAAAAAAGGCGATGCACAGATAGACGGAATATTTAATTTTGACAGCGTTTCCGACGTTATTTCGGTCAGAATGTCGAAAAATTCGCCCGTTTTCAGATGTTCCTGCGGTTTGGGTGCGTCAAATTCGGACAACGCGCTTTTTGACAAAAACACCGACACCGCGTATGTTGCGGAGGGGTGTACCCTCGGTTTTGACAAAGAAAAAAACGTTTATACAGTAAAGGGCGGTGCGGAGCTTAAATTCAGGGTTGAAAAAGACGTTTACGCAAACAAGTATCACATAAAATATGCGAAAATAAACAAAAACAACACCTTCGGCAAAAATTTGCCCGTCGGCTTTATGACGTGGTACGCGGTGAAATTTGACGCAAGCGAAAAAACGGTTTTGGAAAATGCGCTTTTTCAGAAAGAGCATTTAAAAGACTTCGGCGCAAACACCGTCTGGGTGGACTGGGAATGGTATCACAAGGGCTTTGACGCGGACAGCGTGCGCGCCGACGGCGTGGACACCTTTAATCCCGATAAGGAAAAATATCCGAACGGTTTAAAATACGTTTCGGACAAAATAAGAGAAATGGGATTTATTCCGTCGCTCTGGATAGGACCGACCAACGAAACCTTTGAAACCGATTATTTAAAGGCAAATCCCGATGTTCTGCTTGCAAAAGAGCAGTGCTGGGTGGGCACGTATTTCTATGACATCACCCATCCGAAATTTTTAAACGATTTTCTTCCCAAGGCACTTTCTATGGTGGACAAATGGGGTTATGATGCGGTGAAGTTTGACACACTCCCGATTTGTGCGGAGCGGTGCGAGGAATATCACGAACGGCTTTATAACAGTGAAATCACAACATACGGAGCGTACCGCAATATGATTGCAAAAACGCGCGAAATTCTCGGCAAAGACAGATATATTCTGTCGTGTTCGGGCGACAAAAGGAGCGATGTTTTGTGGGCGGCGGATATGTTCGACGCGGCGCGCATAGGGCTTGACATTTTCAAGTGGGAGGAATTTTTGCAAAACTGCGTTTACCGCACAATGGAGTTTTATCCTCTGCACAACGTTGTGCTTTACAACGACCCCGACAATGTTGTTGTGAGGAGCGAGTTTAACACGTTAAATCAGGCAATTTCGCGCGCGACATTCGTTTCGATGCTCGGTATGCCCGTAACGTTCGGCGATGCGTTCCGCGATTTGGACGAAAAGCGCGTTGATATTTTAAAACGCGTAATTCCTCCGCTCGATATATCTCCGAAGGACATTTCGGCACGCGTTGACAAGCGCGATGTGTGCGTGACAAACCTTTTTGTGAACAAAAAATTTGAAAATTACAATGTTGTGAGCGTGTTTAACACAACGGACAAAAAGTGCGAATATACGCTCGATTTTGAAAATGAGCTTGAACTTGACGGTGAAAAATATCATATTTATGATTTTTGGAACGACAAATATCTTGGTACGGCGAGCGGAAAAATATCGCTTTCGCTTAATGCGTGCGAAACAAGGCTTTTATCGGTAAGACCGAAAAAAGACATTCCGCAGATTATCAGCACAAACCGTCACATCACGCAGGGTGCACAGGAAATCGAGGATATGCGCTTTGAAGAAAACACGCTTTTTGTAAGGGCAAACCTTGTTAAAAACGACGAATATAAAATTGCCGTGTATGTTCCTGATATTTACAGAGTGTCGGACTGCGGTGCACTTAAAGCCGAAAACGACAAAAAATACGGCAATGTTAAATATTTTTGGTTTGTTCCCGAGAAAAACGGCTGTTATGAATTTAAAATTAAATTTGAGGTGGAATTATGAAAAAAACAACATTTGCACTTTATTTCGGAAACCGCGGATTTTTCCCCGGCGAGCTTATCGCGTCGGCGCGTGACGAAATGACGAAAACGCTCGAAAAATCAGGCTTCGGATACATAATATCCGACGAAAATTCCACGCGTTACGGCGCGGTGGAAACGCTTGAAGAGGGTGAGTTTTACAATAATTTTTTGAAAAAGCACGAGGGCGAATATGATGGAATTATCATTTGCCTTCCCAATTTCGGCGACGAAAACGGTGCATATGCCGCGCTGAAAGACGCTGACGTGCCGATTTTGGTTCAGGCTTATCCCGACGAGGTCGGAAAAATGGATTTTGCGCACCGCCGCGACGCGCTTTGCGGAAAAATCGCAATGTGCAATGTTTTAAGGCAGGCTGGCATAAAATACACGCTCACGTCCAAAACCGCCGTTTCACCGTCCGATGAAAGCTTCGCCGAGGATTTGAGGCAGTTCGGCGCAGTGTGCAGAATTGTCAAAAATTTAAAAAGCTTTAATATTGGTGCAATCGGCGCGCGCACAACCGCGTTTAAGACCGTGCGTTTCGACGAAATCGCTATGCAGAGAAAAAAGGTGAATGTCGAAACGATAGACTTATCTTATGTTTTTTCTATGATGAATGAGCTTAAAAAAGAGGATTTAACCGAAAAAATAAGCGTTTTGGAAAATACCGCGTCGTTCGGAAATTATCCCGATGTAAAAAAAGAAAATCTTGCGCGCCTTTTAATTGTTTTGGAAAAAATCAAAAAGCAGTATAATCTTCAGGCTCTTGCCGTAAGGTGCTGGGATGAGCTTGAAAAAACGTATAACATTGCTCCGTGTGCTGCAATGAGCGTACTTAACGAACGGCATATTCCGTCGGCGTGTGAGCTTGATGTAAACAACGCGGTTATGATGTACGCTCTCGACTGCGCGAGCGAAAACCCCGTTATGCTTCTCGACGTTAACAACAATTACAACGGCGATATGAATAAAACCGTGCTTTTTCACTGCTCGGCAATTCCGCAGTCGTTTTTTACGGAAAAAGGCAAAATTTCAGAGCATCTTATGTTTAAAAAATCGTACGGCGAGGGCACGGGAGTCGGCATTGTAAAGGGCAAAATTATGCCCTGCGAGGTTACAATCGGAAGCTTTAAAACCGAGGACGGACACCTTTGCGCATTCACAACCGAGGGAAAACTCACAAACGACAAGCTTGATGATGAATTTTTCGGTTGCGGTACGGTGTTTGAAAGTGCAAAAAACGCCGAACTTTTGGAATATATGTGCAAAAACGGCTACCGCCATCACGTTGCAATAGCAAAGGGAAACTGGGCGAAAGCGGTTAAAGAGGCTATGGAAAATTACCTTGAATATGATATTGATTTGATTTAGGGAGGAATTTTTAAATGAATAAACTTGGAATTTTTATGAATTTCTGGGAGAAAAACTGGGACGCGGACCACGCAAAATATATAAAAAAGGTGAAAAAACTCGGATTTGACATTTTGGAATTTCAGGCACAGCCGCTGCTTGAAATGACCGACGAAAAGATAAGAAATCTCAAAAAACTTGCTGATGATGAAGGAATTGAGCTTACATATTCGCTCGGACTCGACCCTAATTTTGACGTTTCGTCGCTTGACGAAAGCGTAAGGCTCGGCGGTGTGAAATATCTTCAGAACATCATACGCAAAATGAAAATCGGCGGGGGAACACTTTTGTCGGGCGTAAGCTATGCAGGCTGGGGCACGCCGAACGTGATTATGGACAGCAAAGAGGCGTATCTTAATCAGAGCGTAAAAAGTATGCGCGAGATTGTGAAAGTTGCCGAGGAATGCGGTGTTACGTACTGCGTTGAGGCGGTAAACAGGTTTGAAACCTGCCTTATCAACACGGCAAAAGAGGCGGTGGACTACTGTGATATGATTGACAGCCCGAATATCGGCGTTTTGCTTGATACATACCATATGAATATCGAGGAAAACAATATCGGCGACGCGATAAGATACGTCGGCAAAGACAGACTCAAAAACTTCCATACGGGCGAAAACAACCGCACCGCGCCGGGCAGAGGACACATCGATTGGGACGAAATTTTTAAGGCGCTTTCCGATATAGGCTATGAGGGCAGAATTGTGTCCGAGCCGTTTGTTATGCAGGGAGGCGAGGTTGGACGCGATATTCACGTTTTCCGCGATTTGGTGGAAAATCCGACCGAAGAAAAAATTGATAACGAAGCAAAATTTTTGCTTGATTTTGAAAGAAAAATGATAGAAAAATACAGTAAAAAATGACGGGATATTTGAAAATATATTTCGGTTAAAAGTTTACAAACAGCAACCCAAGCTTATGCTTGGGTTGCTGTTTTTTCCTCTGTGTTATTTATTCAATTCAAATCGGTGTCACTTTTTCAATTTCGATTATACGGTTAAACGACTCTGTTTCTATGTCGTTTATAAAAATCCCGTAATTCATAAGCGTTCTTCCGGTATAAACCGTATCGCCGAGCTTATATTCCGCGTTTTCGTCAAGTCCGCGGAGTTTTAAATTCTTAATCGGCTGGCACGAAAGCGCGTTTGCAACCGAATAGTAAACGATTGATTTTTCCTTATCCTCCGAAACATACTGCCACGACGCCTGACGCTTTTCAAACGGATTTACAAGTCTGTAAAACGTCCCCGTCGTTATGACATTTCTTATTCTTTTATAAAACTCAACCTGTTTTTTCATTTCCTCGATTTCGTCACCGCCGAGCGCCGACAAATCAAGCTCATACCCGAACGCGCCGTTCATAGCGGTGCAGGCGCGCATAGAAAGCGATGTTGTGCGCAAAAGCTGATGATTGGGACTTGCCGAAATGTGCGTTCCGACCGACGACATAGGATAAACAAGGCTTGAACCGTATTGAATATAAAGCCTTTCCACCGCGTCGGTGTTGTCGCTCGCCCAGCACTGGGGCATATAATAAAGCATACCGGGGTCGCACCGTCCGCCGCCTCCCGAACAGCTTTCAAACAAAATGTTCGGGTGCGATGATGTGATTTTTTCAAGCACCTCGTAAAGTCCGAGAATGTACCTGTGATAAAATTCGCCCTGTCTGTCGGGCGCAAGTTTTTGCGAAAACGCGTCGGTGATATTTCGGTTCATATCCCATTTCACATATTCGATATTTGCGCTGTCCAAAACGTTTGACACTGTTTTTACGATATAATCTCTCACATCGCTTCTTGTGTAATCCAAAACAAGCTGATGGCGCGCGTAGTGTTTCGGACGGTTTGGTATGCCTATCGCCCAGTCGGGGTGCGCGCGGTAAAGATTGCTGTCCTCCGAAATCATTTCAGGCTCGAACCACAAGCCGAATTTCATACCTTTTTTGTTAATTGCGTCCGCGAGCGATTTTAAATTTCCGCCGAGTTTTTCCTCGTTTGCAAACCAGTCGCCGAGCGACGAAAAAGAATTGTCGCGCTTGCCGAACCAGCCGTCGTCCAGCACAAAAAGCTCAATTCCGATTTTCGACGCGGTATCGGCAATTTTTATAAGTTTTTCGCGGTCAAAATTAAAATACGTCGCCTCCCAGTTGTTTATAAGTATCGGGCGCGGAAGATTTTTAAATTTGCCTCGGCAAAGGCGCGTGCGGTAGAGCTTGTGATACGTCTGCGACATTTCGCCGAGCCCGTTTTGCGAGAACACCAAAACTGCCTCGGGAGTTGAAAAACTTTCTTCTTTGTCAAGCTTATAGCGGAACGAGAACGGATTTATTCCTGCCGTAACACGCGGTGCTGCACAGTTTTCAAGCTCAATTTCAAATTTGTGGTTTCCGCTGTAAACAAGCGAAAATCCGTAAACATTGCCGTTTTTTTCGTTTGCGCCCTTTTCAAAAAATGCCAGAAACGGATTTTCGGTGTGTCCCGACGCGCCTCTGCGCGACTCAAAACCCTGACTGCCCTGATGAACGGCGTTGCGTTCAATATGCTTTTCGCGCGTGTGCGCACCGCAGAGGTGAATATATTCGTAATCACCCTCGGGAAAATCGGCGCATACACTCTGCGCGCTGTTTAAAAATACGGGATTTTCGCCGTTGTTTATGATTTGGGCGTGACGGCATATTGCGTTAAAATCCTCAAAAACCGCATAGTAAAGGTTTACGGTGATATTTTTTCCGTTATCCTCCTCGGTGATAACAAGCGTCTGCGCCTCGGCGTCATTTTCTGTATACACCGACGGAAGCCCGTTTATTTTCGGCTTGCCGTTTAAAATTTTGTGTTCCTTATATTTTAAAAACAGCGTTTTCGAGCCGTCGGGAAGTGTTATGTCAAGCGCGGGGGTGCGGTAGTCGCACCCGTTTGACACGGGATATTCCGACGGCATAATTCCGGGTGTATAGCTTGAGTCGTCCTCGTAAGGATACGGCGAAAAAGAGTTGCACACGGGACGTATCACATCAACTCCGCAAAGGTCTGTGCGCGCGCCGAAATATGCGCCGAGCACATCTCCGTGCTCGCTTATTTTAATTATGTAACTTAAATTTTTGTTATACAAATGAAATTTTTTATCTTTAAATTCAATCGGCAAAATAAATTCCTCCCGTTTATTTTTTATATGAATAATATCATCAAATCAAAAAAAGGTCAAGATGCAAAAACTTGTTTTGCACCAAAGACACAAGAACTCAAATTCCCCGTCGTATCGGGGAATTTTTAATGCACTAAATCTTGCCTTATGCTTCCTAAAGTGTTTAATTTTTCAAGATAAGAGGTAAAGTTTTTATAGTGAAAAGCAAAAAAATTTATTGTAAAATTGTAATATGAACAAATTGTAAACAAGTTTGGAGGATAAGTATGAAAAAGTTTTTAGCCTTTGCTTTAACGGCAGGAATTGCAGGCAGTTCGTGCTGCTATGCGTATAACGGCGCCGAAGTTTATTCAAACGGTTTTGAAAACGGAATTTCTGATTTCGGTACATATTACAGCGGACGGGCAGACACCGAGCTTCCTATGATTTTCAAATCCGAAAACGACGGCGGTATGCTGGAAATTGTTCCGGTCTGCGATTTGGCGGAAAAGGAAAGCAAATCGAACGTTAGTTCCGGCTTTGCATATCAGGGAGTTGTGTGCAATAAATATTTTGCCCTGTCCGACGGCGAAAGCTATACTTTGAGCGCCGATATTTTAAACGGCGGAAACGATAAAATCACCGCGTGTTTTATTCTGCTTAACCAAAACAAGGTTTTGGGAGCGTCGAAAAAATACGAAATCGAGAGCGGAAAGAAAATCAACATTGAATATAATTTTGCATCAAACCGCACAACCGATAAGGGCAAGGCGGTTTTGGCGCTTTATAACGTCAAAAAAGACGAGAGCGTGTTTGCGGATAATTTTGAACTTGCAAAAGGATACGCTGAAAGCTGGAGCGGAGATAACGCAGTTGTCACCAAAAACGGAAACATAATTTTGTTAAGCGGAAATAATTCGGGCTACGGCACGGCGAAAACAAGCGTTTTGAAAAGCACGCTTGCAGACGAACCGCACGTTTTTGAGGCAACCGTCACCGCGAATGAGAAAACGTTTTTAAACATCACCTGTCCGCAGATTGACCTCTGCAAAAAATCGTATGTGATAAAGAAAGGCGAAACAAAGAAAATCTATCTTGAGTTTAACCCGTCGGACGCAAACGGCGATACGCTTATGTTTGAAATTTCGGCGGTCGGAAAAACGTCGGCGGTAAAAAATCTTGAAATATCGGACGTGAAAATAAAGGATGTTCTGCACAGCGTAAACATTAAAGAAGAAAACGGAAAACTTACCGCGTCGGGCAGACTTAAAGAAGAAAACGCACATTATTCCGCAGACATTTTTGAACAAACCGATTACACAAAAGATTTTGAAACAAACACAGACGGCGAATATTCGTTTGAAATTGCCGATTTGTCATCTTTCCCCGACGATACGGCGGTAAACGTTACGGCGAAAATTTCGGCGAACGGCTATGACAGCGACATAACGGGCGAATATTTATACATAAGCAAAAATTACAAAAACGCGATTGCGCAAAAGGTTAACGAAAAGAAAACCGCGTCTGAAATTGCGGAAATTCTCACCGAGGATGTGCTCGATATTACGGGCATATCGGCGGAACCTGTGTTTAAGGCGTCAAATCAGACAAACGTTTTTTAATATGTTGCAAAAACCGATGTTGCGGATTATGACAAGCTTTACGACGCGCTTATAACCGGCGCGTGCATTGACACCGCAAAAAGCGGTGAATATAAAATCAGCGACATTGCCGACGGCTATTACGACCGATTTGGATTTTTTGAAAATGCCGATGTAAAAACAGCATATTCGTCGGCAGACAAGGCAAAAATAAACGAGATTTTCGCAAGTCTGAATTTGCCCCTTGCGTCAAAAGACGATATGAACGAAAAATTCGGCAAAAGCGTTGTTAAATACGAGGTTTCAAAATGCGCAAACTATTCCGAGGGAATGAAAACCGTTGCAAAATTTGCCGATATTCTCGGCATAAGCCTTGAAAAATACAACAAGGTTTCGGAAACGGGTGTCGGCTACAACGCGGCGAATGAGTTTGTGAAATATTTAAAATCGTCAAACGACTATTCAACCTCTGTTTTGCAGGATAAGCTCGACACGCTCTGCTCACAGAAACTGATACCCTCCGACAGCGGAAAAGGCTCGTCGTCATCTTCGTCATCGTCTAAAGGCGGTGCCGGAACAACCGCTCCGAGCGTGCCCGTCATAAATGACGAGGTATTTGAATTTACCGATTTGGACGGCGCGGACTGGGCGAAAACATATATTTACAAGCTTCTTGAAAAAGGCGTTATAAGCAAGAGCGCGGATAAAAAGTTTAACCCGAACACAAACATCACACGCGCGGAATTTGCAAAAATGGCAAGTGTGCTGTTTAACTGCGAAGAATACGGCGGTACGGCGAAATTTTCCGATGTATCGGAAAACGACTGGTATTTTAAATACGTTATGGCACTTTATAAATCGGGCGCGGTAAACGGCGTGAGCGAAACGGAATTTGCACCGAACGATTACATCACGCGTCAGGATATGTGCGTTATTCTTGCAAAGCTTGCAAACCTTGACACAAGCACGGCGGCCGCCGATTTTGCGGACAGCACCGACATTGCACCGTATGCGCTCGGCGCGGTTGCGGCGGCAAAAAACAGCGGTATAATAAACGGATATTCCGATAACACGTTCAAGCCTTCCGCATTTGCAACGCGTGCGGAATGTGCAAAAATGCTTTGCAGTACAAAATAATAGCAGAGGAGAAAGTGGATATATGAAATTTATAAAAAATCTTATTTGTTTTTCGCTTTGCGCGGTTATAATGCTCGGAGCGTCCGTTGTTTCGTTTGCAGAGGACGGCGCGGACGGCATAACGGCGGACGTTTCGGAAAAAGCGAAAATGTATAACGCTCTCGGTATTTCAAATTTTGATTTGGACAAAATTTCGGGCGCGGACAAAATCTCGCGTTCCGATTTCTGCAATATCGCGGCATCGTTCGCGGTGAGGGATTTAAACCTTATAAACGCACAGGATATATCGGACATCACCTCGGACGACAAGGGAATGTATTATTTATACAATGCGGAAATAATAAACGGCGCGTCGGACGGAAAGCTTGAACCGCGAAGAAATATTCTTCTTTCCGAGGTGGTGAAGATTTTCACCGATATGCTGGGATATTCGTATCCCGCGAACGGAAACGGCGGTTATCTTTCTGGATATATGTCGACCGCATCGAAAATCGGTCTTTTAAACGGTGTTACGGCAGACGAAAACAGCGAGCTTGATTTGGAAAATCTTTTTACCTTGCTCGGCAACGTTATCGAGGTTCCCGTTATGGAGTGGAAATTCGGAAGCAATAAATTATACAAAACCGACGATAACATTCTTGCGCAGTCGCTCGGCATTCACGACGGCTATGGAGTTGTTGAGTCGGTAAAGGACGCGTCGCTCTATTCGTACGACGGCACAGGAAGCAATAAAATTGTAATCGGCTCAAAAACTTATACCGCAGACTTTGACACAAGCGGACTTTTAGGACTTAACATTGATTTTTACTTCCGCGAGGAAAGCGGTGACGACAAGCTTTTGTATGTTAAGCCGACGGACGAAAACAACAAAATTTTAACGCTTGACGGTGAGGATATTACCGAATATTCAAACGGAACGTATACATATGAGGACAAAAACGGCAAAGAGAAAAAAGCGCACATAAGCGACAGCACAATCTACATTTACAACGGCAAAAAGACTGACACAATGCCCGAATTTGCACCCGAATACGGCAGTGCAGTGCTTATCGACAACAACGGCGACGGAAAATACGAGGTTTTAAAGGTTACCGATATTAAAATTACCGTCGTGTCGTCGGTGAACAAAAACGCGCTTTGGATTGCCGATAAGTTCGACTCCGCATATGACATAAAACTTGACGGCGCAAGCTGTGACGAATACGAAATATACAGCGCGAAAGGCGAAATAATAAGCATAGGCGACGTTAAATCGGGCGACATTGCCGAGGTTGTCAAAACAAACAGCGCGCTTCCCGTTGTGAAAGTGAAAATTTCAGCCGATACCGTAATCGGTTCGGCGGACGAAACGGGAACATCCGACGGCAGAAACACCGTTACGGTGAACGGCACGGAATACAAAACGAGCCATAGATTTGACAGCCTTGTGAAAAGCGGAAAAATAAACAGCCTAAAGCTTGGCGAATACTATCTTTTCAGTCTTGATTTAAACGGAAATATAGCATATGCCGACAAAGACGCGGCATCCGATGCGCGCATAGGCTTTGTGTTCAGTTCGGAAAACGACGAAACAAACCGCAAGCTTGTAAAGTTTGATATGCTCGATATGTCGGGCACAAAAATCATTCTTCCTCTTGCGGAGAAAATAAAGGTTGACGGCGGCGCGAAAAAGAAAACCGCCGATATGAAACCGACCGATTTTGCGGTTAACACGCTTATAAAATTCAAAATGAACATTCAGGGCGAAATAACCGATATTTTCTACCCCGACGCGGTGAAAGACGAGTTTAACACGGTGTTTAAAAATGACAACGCGGTTCTGCGCGGTCACGCCGCAGGCAGAATGATAGGCGAACAGGTCAAAAATTCAAAGGACGACCAAACCTGCCTTGTAAAAGGTGATACAAAGGTTTTTGTCGTTCCGAAAACGGCATACGAAACAAACAGTATTGACGAGGACAAGGTTTTTGTTGTAGACCAGATGAGGCTTAAGGTAAATACGAATTACAACTTTGTCGGCTACAACACAAACGGCGATTTCGGTATGGTTGACACCGCAATGGTGTTTACCGAAAATCCCAACGGCTTTACCGATATGAAAAACCGAAGCGTGCTTGCGATAAGCAAGGTTATAAAAAAGGTGTGCGCGGACGGCGAAATCCGCGACGTTATTATGGGAATTGAAAACGGCGCGGAGGTTGAAGTTGAGGTTGAAGATTTGCGCGTCGGCGGAGGAAAAATTCCGTATGAAAGCGGTGACGTTATCTTCTACAACAAAACGAGCGGCAACAAAATCCGTCTTGCAGATTCGGGCTGGACGGCGAACGAAAAAGAACAGCTTCTTGTTGATTTTGACAAAATCAAAACCGACAAAAGCAACGCTTTCATCTTAAAGGAAGGTCAGATTTACGACAACTTAAAAGGCGACTTCATTGCGCTTTGCGGTGCGGTTTACGACACCGACGAGCCGTATATTTACATTGATTACAGCGCGGTGTTAAGCAACGACCAAAGGCGCATCACAGCGGTGAACACCGAGGCAACAAGCGCAAGAGTTTATGTGTACGACGAGGACAAGGAGGGCTACAGACTCGGCAGTGTAAGCGAAGCGTCGGGATATAAAAACGGCGGTAAATATTCCGAAACCTACACGCTTATAACGGGTTCGTGGGCGGTTGTGATTATATATCCCTGATAAATGAGGTAAACTTTTATGATTTGCGTAGAAAATATATCTAAAAATTTCGGAAAGGTAAAGGCTCTCGACAATGTGTCATTCTCGTTTGAAAAGGGCAGTGTTACAGGGTTTATAGGCCCTAACGGCGCAGGAAAGTCCACCGTTATGAATATCATTTCGGGGTTTATTCCGCAAACGTCGGGCACTGTAACGGTTGACGGCATTAACATTTCGGAAAACCCGATTGACGCAAAACGCAAAATAGGGTATCTTCCCGAAAAACCGCCGTTATACACAAGTTTTACGGTGTATGAATATTTGAAATGTATATTCGATATAAAAGGACTTAAGCTCAAAAAAGACGAGCATATTAAAGAAGTTGCCTCTCTTTCGGGAATTTCGGAGGTTATGGGGCGCAGAACGGCAAACCTTTCAAGCGGATACCGTCAGAGAGCGGGCATTGCATATGCAATTTTGGGTTATCCCGACTACATCATTCTGGATGAGCCGACAAACGGACTTGACCCCAGGCAAAAGCGCGATTTGCTTATGCTTATAAGAAAGCTGTCGAAAAAGCACGGCATACTTTTAAGCTCGCATATTTTGTCCGAAATCGAGGCTGTCTGCACCGATATTGTTATGATAAACAACGGAAAAACGGTTGATATAGGCAAAAATTCACACAGTACGGACATAGAAAAAATGTTTATGGAAGGGCTGGGTGATAATTAAATGCTTGCAATTTACAAAAAAGAGATTTACGCGTATCTTAAATCGGCGGTCGGATATGTTTTTGCAGGGGTTTACCTCGCCTTTTACAGCTACTTTTTTATGACGTACAACGTTGTCGGCGACAATGCCGATATAGGCTCGCTTTTGGAAAACGGAGTTGCGGTGTTTATACTTCTTATACCGATACTCACAATGCGCCTTTTTGCAGAGGAAAAGCATTCAAAAACAAGCTTTGTCTACCTTTGCGCACCGCTTAAAACGTATCAAACCGTTCTCGGCAAATATTTTGCCGCGCTTTCGGTTTTTGCGGTATCGTCGCTCATTGTGCCGGTATCGGGCGCGATTATGGTGTTTTTCAAAGGTCAGACGGTTATGGAGGTTGTATGCGTATTTTCGGGATACCTTCTTGTCGGCTCGGTATTTATCGCAGCCGGTATGCTGATGTCGTCGTTTGCCGAAAATCAGGTTATTTCCGCAATACTGTCGTTCGCGGTTCTTTTGGTTTTATACTTTGCGGACTTGCTTCTTGAGGCGTCCGGCGGTACGGTTTTTGAGGGGTTTATAAAACTTATTTCGGTTTCATATCACTACAAAAATCTTCTCGCAGGCATTTTCGATGTCGGTGCGGTTGTGTATTTTATAAGCCTTTCGGCGCTGTTTGTGACATTCACAATTCTTAAAACGGAGCAGAATACGCAAAACAAAAAAGTGCGTCTCGGCGTTTTTGCACTTATGTGCGTTGTGATTTTCGTGTTTTTAAATCTTTTTACCGAAAATCTTGCAAGAAAAATACCGCTTAAATTCGACTGTACGCAAAACAAAATGTTCACTCTCTCAAAAGAAACAAAAGAGTATTTGAAAACGGTAAACGAAGATATAAAATTTTATTATTTCGCCTCATCGGGCGACGAAAGCCCGTATGTTATGCAGGTGGCGGAGCAGTACACAAGAAACTGCAAAAACATTTCGTTTGAAAAAAAGGATATAATAAAAAATCCCGTTTTTGCCGAAAAGTACAAATCGGACGGCGAAAACATTTCAAAAGGCACCATAGTTGTCGAGAGCGGAAAAAGGTTTAAAAGCGTCGACCCGGGAAGTGCGATTGCCATTAACAGAAACGGAAACGTTTCGGCAAATCTGGGATTTACCCTTGAAAAAAAGCTTACCAACGCCGTTGATTTTGTCCTGCGTGACAAAAACGTTACGGTGCGGTATGTGACGGGGCATAACGAGGCAGATTTTTCAATCCCTGCGCAAAAACTGGGTGACGAAAATATTTCGGTTAAAAAACTTGACCTTGCAAACGAAGATATTTCGCCCGCCGATACCGATATGCTGGTGCTTTTCGGACTGCGCGACGACCTTACAAAACCCGAATACGAAAAGATTATCGGCTATCTTGATAACGGCGGTAAGGTTTTCATAGCGTCAAACGTCGGCGCAAGGTGCGAAAATGTTTTGAAGATTGCGGAGCAATACGGAATTTATGCGGACGATAACTGCCTTGTTGAGGGTGACAGCGGAAAAATCATAAAAAACAGCAATCTTTATCTTGCGGTTGAACCCGTCGGAAATATTTTTGACAACATAAGAAACACCGAACCGCTGGTTTTCCCGTCCGCAGGCTCGCTCACACTCAAAGATACCGTCGGTCTGAAAATATCAAGCCTTGCAAAAACGTCCGAAACAACGAAGTCAAAAGAAATTATGGACGACGGACTCGGAAGAACTCTCGGAGAAGGAGTGTTCGACGTTGCGGGAATGTCGGAAAACGATAAAAACGGCGCAAAGCTCATTTTCGCGTCAAACGCGCAGTTTATATCGCCCGACGGCGACGCGCTCAAAGGAATACTCAATTCATACAGCTTTGTAAACCGCGAATTTTTTGTTCAGACGGTAAAATACGCGGTGGGCGGTGACGGAATGTATATTTCAATCGCACCCAAAAGCATAATGAGCCGAAGCTTAAACCTCATGCTCAACCAAAAATTTGCGCTGATTGTGATTTTTATGCTTATCCCGGCATTTGTGCTTGTTTTGGGGCTTATCGTTTGGAGAAAGAGGAAAAATCTATGAGCAGAAAAAGTATCGTCATATGCTTTTTTATATGCGTTGCCGTGATTTCGGCTTATGCTTTGGTGTCGCGTCCCGAAAAGGAGGCGGAAAAAAGCTGGGTGCTTTCGTTTTCAGAGGACGATGTTAAAGAGATAAACGTTGAAAATACCGACGAAACATACAGATTATACAAAAAAGACGGAGTATGGAAATCTGATAGAAAAAGAGAGCTTTTGAGCGGAGCGGTTGAAGAATATTTCAAAAATACGCTCCCTATGGAGGGCAGAAAGCTCGAAAATGCAAAAAACGGCGCGGAATACGGTTTTGAAAATCCAGATACGACGGTGACATATATACTGAACGACGGCAGAATTTTCACCGTTGAAGTCGGCAAAAACACACCGCCCGACACCGAAACGTATGTAAAGTGCGGCGGTGAAACTTGCACGGTGTATACCGATGTGAGCAGTGAGCTTAAAAAACGGCTTTACCGCTTTACCGATACGGCGGTTGCGTCGTTTAAATACGAGAGAATTAAATCGGTTTCGGTTGAGGGAAACGAAAATTTCACGCTTGAAAAAACGCCGGAAGGCTGGAAATGCCAAGGCGAAATTTTAAGCGAAGAAAAGGTTAAACAAGAGGTTACGCGCTGGCTCGGCAATATATTTTTTGTAAAATGCTTTGACAAAACCGAAGAAAACCTTGAAAAATACGGATTTGACAGTCAAAGTACAAGCGTTTGCATAACCCTTGCAAACGGTGACAAAACCGTGATTTATCTCGGCTTATCCGACGGCGAAAACATATACATTTACACCGACAAAGCGGAGGAAATATATTCGGTAAACGCAAAGATGTTTGATTTTATAAAAAACGGCATTAAAGATTTACAGAATTAAACTTGCAATGAAAGGAAGGACGTCAATGAAAAGAACGATTGCACTCATTACGGCGGCGGTTATGATATTCTCGCTTATGCCCGTATATGCGTCAAAAAGCCTTAACACTGTTTATGATATGGACTTTGAAAATTCCGTGACGGGATTTTCGTCCGACAGTGCCGAGGTTAAAATATCGGACGGCGGTATGGTTGGAAAATGCGTATCGCTGGGCGGTTACGAAAAAAGAGAGGACGCGCCGAGGATTGTGCTTAAAGACCTTGCAGGCTCGGCGGCAAGCGAAATTTCGGTTTGCGTCAAGGCGCAGGAGGAAAGCGCAAACGTAAAAATGTACGCGTCGCTTAACTGTGACGGCACGCAGAAAGAATATCTTCTTGCGTCGGCAAAGGTAAATAACACCGAATGGACGAATTTAAGCGGAAAAATGATGACGCGTCTTATGTCGGTGACGGGGAGTCCCGAAATTGTACTTGTTGCCGAAAACAACGGAAAATTCGTTCCGATTTTCGCAGACAATTTTGTTGTAAAAAGCGACGTTACGAAAGAATCGACCGAAATTCCCGTGCCGAAAATTTCGTATGACGGAAATTTCACAATAAGACACTCTTTTGAAACCGGAACTGCCGAAAAGCTTATGCGCGACCGTTATGCGGTGTTTAAAATCACCGACGACACAACGCCTCATTCGGGCAGAAAGGTGCTTAAAATTTCGGACAGAACATCGTCAACATCAACTCTCCGATACGACTTTGACAAAAGCATAGATTTAAAATCCACCGTTCAGGTGTCGGCATACATAAAAAATCTTGCGGACGACAAAGAAAAACGCTACTACGCGTGGCAGATAAAAATTCCCACCGCGGAAAAAACGCACTGGGTTATGATGGGTTCGGGCGTTAACCTCACAAACAAAGAGTGGGGACTGGTTTCGGGTTCGGTTGATTTGTCGAAATACGAAGTCACCGGAACGCCTATGATCCAGATTGTTGCAACAAAGCAGATTGCGGGAAAGCCTTATTACTACGGATTTTATGTTGACGATTTTGTGTTTAAAACAAACACAAAAGGCGAGCTTTACGACGATTTGAACTATGTTCCGAAAGAGCGCGACAAAAGCCTTTCCGCAACCCCGACGGAGCGTTCGCTGGAGGAAATGAACATTCAGACCGACATTCCGTCGCTCAAAGACGTTTACAAAGATTATTTCAAGGTCGGCGCGTGTATCTGGTCAAATCAGGAGTCGGACACAACACCGTACGGCAAGCTTCTCAAAAAGCATTTTAACGCCTACGTTTCGGACGGCGTTATGAAAATTCAAAGCTACATAACCAAAAATGCCGACGGCACTTTAAATTACGATTACACCGCCGCCGACAAGTTTATGAACTGGTGCGTCGGTCAGGGGCAGGACGTTATAGGCCACGCGCTTATTTGGGAAACAACCAAGCAGAAGATTTTCTCGCACGATACAAACGGAAATCCGCTCGACCGTGACAGTGTGCTTTCGGTTATGAAAGAGGTTATCCAAAAAACCATACGTCATTTTGAGGGCGGCGGCGAGGCGGAGGAATACACCGGCGGATACGATACGTCGAACTGGCACGTTTATGTGTGGGATGTTATAAACGAGTCGGTCGTAAGAATTAACCCCGACGGAAGCATACGTTTCCAAAACTGGGGCGTTTGGTACGACATAGTCGGCAGAGATTACATAAATTATGCGTTTAAATATGCAAAGGACGCAGGCTATGACGACATAAAACTTCGTATCAACGACTTTAACGAGCACGAAAAACTAAAGCTTGAGGGATATTACACCCTTGTAAAAGAGCTTAAGGCAGAGGGTGTGCCCGTTGATGTTGTCGGCTTCCAGTCGCACTACTATTCAAATCAGCCTGTTGTAAACGGCGTGCGCAATGCGCTTGAAAAGTTTTCGTCGCTCGGAGTTGAGGTTCACGCAACAGAGCTTGACATTCAGGCGCTCACGCTTTATGAGCGCGACGCAGGCATACGTCCTTACGAAAACGGCATAACAAAGCGCACCGAGTTTGACATTGCGTCAACTTATGCGGAGCTTTTCAAGGTTTACAAAGAGTATTCCGACACCGTTTCGCTCATAACTTTCTGGACGTTCAGCGACGAGTTTATGTATTACGAAATAAGAAACAACTGCAAGGAATATGCAGGTATATTCGACAAAAACTCACAGGCAAAACCGCAGTATTGGGCGATTGCCGACCCCGATAAATTTTACAGCGAAATTCTCGACGAGGATACGTCGAAAATCAGGCTCCGAGTTGAAACACACTATGTTGACGACGACAATATCGACGGATTTGTAAAGGACGGCGTGCCGTATGTCGAGGCAAAGCTTCTGCTTAAATATATCGGCGGAAAATGCGCTGTTAAGGGCGACACCGTAAAATTTATACGAAACGGAATTTACTGTGAAATGACGGCGGAGTCAAGCGCTAAAACCGTGGACTTCAAACCTCTGACGGCAGATAATGAGCCTGTTAAAAAGGACGGCAAAATTTATCTTCCCGTTGAGGAGGTTTCAACGGATTTGGGATATGAAACATTATACAATCCGCACAGAAACGTTGTTCAGATTTACACAACAGAGTAAGGGGGCATACGAATAATGAAAAAAGCATTTAAAACCGCGGCTTTGTTTACCGCTTTTGCACTTTTGTCACCGTGCGCATACGCGCAGAGCGTATATCTTTCCGACGCGGTGACGGGCGAAACAAAAGCGGAATATACCGACTGGAAAACAGATAACAGCGCCGTTTATTCCGAAATCGGAAATTCGCTCTACACTGCCGCCGCTCCGAAAGACGTGCAGTATTGGGATTTTGAAGATGAAAGCGAAATAGGCGAAACAATCGCCGACATAAGAACAACAGGCGTATGGACCGACGGAATTGAGGCGGGAAACAGCAGGTATGTGGCGTCGCAGGTAAAGACAGAAGACGCGTTAAACTACAACAAAGCCTACCGCGAACAGCGCGAAAAAGAGGGTAAGGACGTGAGCGCGTCAAGCTACAATCCTTACGGAATTGTGAAAGACGGCGCGAAAAATTCCGAGCATTGCCTCGAAATAAACAACGTAAGCCCTCTTTACTGGAGAAGGCACATCACGGCGAGGGTTAAGCTCGACAAAGAGAATTTTGTTGTCGGCAAAAGCTATAACGTTTCGTTTTGGGCAATGGACAACCAGGACCAAAAGGGTATGTGGGTTGATATGATACCTTACAGAATGTACAGCCTGTACGAGGGATATAACGCGTCGCTCTACGACGACCTCTTGCCTTATAACAACGACGCGCCGTGGGTAGGCGGTCTTGCAGGGTGCGAGGCGAGGGAGGACGATTTCAAGCTGGAAAGATACTGGCAGAAATTCACCAAAACCTTTACCGTTACCGAGGATACTTTTAATTCGGACGGATTTGCAACGCTCTGGATTGTGGTGCAGAAGTCCAAATCCGCAACAACGCAGTGCGCGCCGTGCGAAAAGCTGTATATCGACGACGTGAGCATTGAGCCGTGTTCGGACATTGAGGAAAATAACTTTATTTTCACCTGTGATGTGAGCGCAGACGCACAGAGTACGGTTAACGTTAAAGCAACCGTTGACGGAAAAAGAACGCTTTTTGAAACCGTATCGTCTGCGGACGGAAACGGCAAAACATCGCTCACCGCGGAGTTTGCATTAAACTCAAACGACGCATTTTTGCTGGGCGATGAGCGCGGTTCGGCAGACATAAAAGACAACGGCAGAGTGAAAATAGAATTTTCGGGTGCGGACGGCGCAAAAATTGAAAATGCGCGCCTTATAAAGAAAATAAATCCCGAACTTCTGCGCGATACGCAAAGCGCAAAATTATCGTCGCTTATTAAAATTTACGCCGAAGAAAACGGCAGTTTGAAATTTAATTTCAACACCTTCGGAGGCGGTGTTTCGGAATACACAGCGAACGTCAAGAAGGGCGAAAACAGCGTTATTGCCGATTTCGATTTTGCACCGGGTGCGGAAAATCACCTTGCGTTAAACATTTTTGACGCAAACGGAAACACGGCAAACGGCAGAGAATACTATCTCGACAGGCTTTACACAAACGGCGCGCCAATGCCGTATTCCGAAGAAAATCTTATTAAAAAACTTGGTGCGGGAAAATACATTCTCGAATTTAAGGCGAACGGTGATTTTAAAACGGGCGATACCGCAAAAATAAGCTATATGGGACAAAGTGCGTCCGTTGAACTTTCCGAGGGCGATAACGTGTATATGGTTGATTTCGACATTGCAAACACAAACGGAAAAGCGGAAATCACAAACGATAAAAACCTCACGTTAACCGATATTACACTTAAAAAAGTGTCGTAAAAAAGGAGATGTGTATGAAAAAGATATTTACTTCTCTTTTAACCGTTGTTCTTGTTTTTACCAACGCATTTGCTTTAAACAACATCAAAAGCGTATGGGCAAACGTTCCCGTAACGCGCGGTGACGAGGATTATTCGCCGTATAAAAATGCGGACGGCAAAAGAATTGCAAATATCACCGTCGACTACGGCGAAAAAAGCAGCGGCGAGGTAAAATCCGTTGCCGCGGTATTCGGCGCGGACGGCGCTTTAAAGAGTATAAGCTCCGATTTGCTGAAAGCGGAAAACGGAAGATATACGGGTTCGTACAATGTGGAAATATCCGAAACCGAGGACGAAACAGTTAAGTTTTTCTGCCTTGACAAAGATACACTGACACCCGGCGCAAAGGCTGAAACATATGCAAAATCGGATTTTTACTCGCTTACGCAGTATTCGGTTTTAAACGATACCGACGACTACAAGTACCGAACGCACGTTTCGTTTGGAAACGGTATTCCCGATATGATTTTGCCGAAAAGCGACGGAATATTTGCCGTCACCGACGAGGTGAGTGCAAATTCCGGAAGCAAGGTTATGAAAGTGTCGGGCAAGCAGAAGGACAGCGACTCTTGGATTATCGAGGCGAAAAATATCGACCGAAACACCAAAACGCTTGATTTTTCTTGCTATGTTCGTCTGCCGGAGGACAAAACAAAGGCGATTAACTTTCAGGTTGAAGCGTTTGTTCCGTTCAACAGCACCGACGGCACGGTAACAAAAATGAAGTGCATAAAACCCAAGGCTAACGGCACAAACAGCGAATGGGTGTCTGTGAAAAACAACGTGTGGACGAAAATATACGTCACGCTCGATTTGTCGGGTTTCGACCTTTCACAGCCGAATGACGCAACCTACAAAAATGTGTTTTTCGGACTGCGCAACGGCAGTGACACAAACGTATCGCCGACGGTTGCAAACAGAACCGATTTTTACGTTGACGACATAACGCTTACCGCCGATACATACGGAAGATATTTTGACGACAGCATAGACGCGGAGATTGAGGAGATTTCTGACAAAACAAAGCTCGGCTATCGGTTTGCCTTTGAAAATGTGACAACAGATAATCTCACAACGGCAAACACCGCCGAATATGCAATCACCACCGATACCGCGCACACGGGCGCGCGCAGTTTGAAAGTTTACAACCGTACGAGCGACACAGGCACGGCGGCGGTCACTTTTTCAAATCCGCCGTCCGATATGACGAGCCTTGATTTTTCGTGTTACCTCAAGCTCGGCGGCAGTAAAACGCAGAACGTCAACTTCTGGATTGAGGCGTGCGTTCCGTATTATCTTAAAGACGGCACGCAGAAAAGCTCGTATTTCAACGTCAATCCCGAGGGCAAAACAAGCCCGTATGTAAGCATATCAAAAAACGGCTGGACGCGCATAAACGGCACGCTTGATTTGTCGGATTACGATTTTTCAAATCCGAAAGACAGCGCAAAAACCGAGATTTTTATACGTATAAGAAACGGCACCGATAAAAACGACGGCAAAAATAACAAATGCGATTACTATATCGACGATTTTTATGTTGTATCAAACGTTTCGGGCGCGTTTTGGGATGATATGGATTATGTAAATCCGAAAATTCCCGATACGGTTTCAAAAACGGCGTATAAAACAATGCCGATTGAAACCGAACCGCAAAACATACCGAATTTAAAGGACGTTTACAAAGATTATTTTAAAATCGGAGCGTGCATATGGACGGGTACGGAGTCCGACACAAGCAAGTTCGGAAAGCTTATAAAAAAGCATTTTAATTCGCTTGTAAACGACGGAATTATGAAAATGCCGAGCATTTTGAAAATCCAAAACGACGGCACGCTTGATTATGACTACACCGACGTTGACAAGTTTATGGACTGGGCGTCGGGAAACGGTTTTGACGACGTTGTGGGTCATACGTTTTTCTGGGAAACGTTGAACTGGTGCAGCTATTCGCTCAAAAATCCGTCAAACACGCTCTCCGCGAATGCGGACGACTACAAAAACCGCGAAACCCTGCTTTCGTTTATGAAAGAATACATAACAAATGTTATGAAGCACTGCGAGGGCGACGGCGGGGCGGACGAATATGTTCACAACGGCACCTCGTACAATCCCGAAAACTGGCATATTTCCGCGTGGGACGTTGTAAACGAGGCGGTGTGGGGTATGACCGCGCCGACACCCGAGAGCGGAAACAAAGATAAAATCAGCTATGCGCACGTCAAGGGCAACAATCCTTATTATGCGTATTACGACCTAATCGGCGCGGACTATATAAAATATGCGTTTAAATACGCGTCGGAGTGCAAAACGGCGAATAATTATACAACCGAGCTTCGGTATAACGATTATGATTTGTACTGCGAAAACAAACAGTATGCAGACTATTTCAACGCAAAAGCGGACGGCGTTTATTATCTTATCCGCGGACTTCTCGACGAGGGTATAGAGGTTAACACGGTGGGATTTCAGTCGCATTACTATTCAAATTATGCCGACGGCGTGAATGTTAAATTCTATAATCCCGCAAATACAACAAGGTTTTATACATTTGACGATTTTCTGGAGCATACCGAGTATCTTCTCGACAAGTGGATTTCGCTGGGACTTGATTTAAACATCACCGAGCTTGACATTCAGGCGATGGCGCGCCTTGACGGCAATGCGAAATTAAATCTTTATGCAAACGGCATAACAAAATCGGCGGAGAAAAATCAAACGCGTATGTATGCGGAGCTGTTTAAACGCTACAAAGAACGAAAAGACAGCATAACGCGCGTAACGTTCTGGTCGCCGGCAGACAAGCACCAGTATTACGACCTGCGGAACGAGTCGGTTGAATATCCCGGTATATTTGACAGAAACTGCGAGGCAAAGCCTATGTACTGGGCGATAATAAATCCCGAAGAATATTTGAAAGACCCCGACGGGAACTATGAAAAAATATCCGAGGGAACATATCCGCTGATGACAAGCGGAAACTAAAAAAAGTATTTTTTCGGCATATAAACCGAACGAATAATAAATTTTAGGAGGAACAAAAAATGACAAAAAGAAGTTTGAAAAATTTTTTGGTGTCGTTAGTGACGGCGGTTTTATCCGGCGCACTTTTGATGACTTCAGGGTTTGCAGCGCCTGAAATGAGTTACAGTATTCTCAATTCGTCAAAAACAGATGATAAAATTACAGCAAACGTTACAACATATTTTAAAGAAACAATCGCAAGCGGAACTGTTTATTCGGCAATTTACAATGCCGAAGGTTCGCTTGAAAGCGTCGACGCATATGTGGTGAAAAACGCAAAAAGCAAAACGTTTCAAATTACCGTTCCCAAAGACAAAACATCTTACAGCGCGTCATTCTTCCTTTGGGACGGCACAACAATCGTGCCTCTCGCAAACAAAAAAGCTTTGGCAGAGTCGGATAAACCGAGTTACGATGTTCCGTCGTTTAATCAGGATAACTACGGCGCAAGATTTGCTTTTGAGAGCGGTGCGGTGAGTGACAGAGTTTCGTCTTTGTCAACCTTGCTTACCGTAAGCACAACAGATGAAACCTCATATACAGGCAACAAAGCGCTTAAAATAGTTCTTAAAGACGGTGCAGCATATAATGGAGGAAGTACACTTTTAAAAATCACCGCAGGTACACTCCCATCAAGCGCAAAAAAATTAACTCTGAAATTTAAAGTAAAAATACCGACGGCGCCGACCGGAACAGACGGAAAAATGACTGTTTCCGCGGCGGTAAACAACATAAAAACGGGCAGCAGCGAAACAAACTTCAAATTTGGAAATACCGGCAGTGCTTCGTGCAATGTGCAAACGTCGGATTGGACGAATTATGAAGGAACAATGGATTTGACTGCATCAAATATTACTACACCCGACGGCGAGCTTGACATTCGCATAAGAAATACAACAGCAAATATTCCGATTGTATACATAGATGATTTTGTACTTCGTGCATTGGACGCTGACGGCAATGAAATTGCCGGCTACGGTTTTGACGACCAAAATCCGACTTATCCCGAAAAAATGACGGACGACGGAACATATAAAGCACATTACTCATTTGAAAACAGTGTGTTACCTACAATCGGCAACGGATTTGAATTTGTAAATTTAAACGGCGCATTGAGCAACGAGTATTCTTATGACGGAACGCAGAGTTTAAAAGCTGCCGTAACAAATAAAGGCGTATTCCAGATTAAATTTAATAAGCTTGCGGAATACATCAATGCGATGAAAAGTGACAAAAAACCGTCAAAAATTAAAATTACACTTAAATTGAGAGGTGCAACCGCAGACAGAACGCAATTTTGTGTAGAGGGTTATATGCCGTATGCAAGCAGTACCATTGCAGGATATAAAAATATTAAACATACCGGCGGTCAGGCAACATTTATAACCAACGACACAGAATGGCATACATATACAGCAGAATGGAATATTTCTGATGTTGACTTTACAACGAGAGCAAAAACCGCTGCCGGCGCCGACAGAACAGGCGAGCCGTGGCTTACTTTCAAGATGACAGACAGCACCGAAAGAACACTCTACATTGACGACATAAGAATTGAAACGGGCGCGGCAGGCACGCTTTACGACGACAACATAGTTACGGCTGCGGAATAATAAAAAAAGGAGTAGTGCAAATATGCAGAGGCTTAAAAGATTGATTTTACTTACATTGGCAATTTTTGCAATTTTAAGCGTAAGCGCGTTTGCCGAAAGCGGAAAGTATGCGGTTGTGTCGTTCGGCACACCGCAGCTCGACGCACAAGAAGACGATTGCTACGGTGAATGTGAACCTCTTACAACCGAAAATGTTTATGCGGGCAAAGGCTATATTGCAGGCGCAAAGGGTACGGCTTATTTTTGCTGGGACTACAACGGTCTTTATATGTATATCGAAGTAAACGACAAAACTTATGCCACCGACGGCGGTGAAACATATCATCAAGACTCGGTTGAGTGCTTTTTCGACGAGGATTTTTCGCGTTCGTACACAGTCGACTCAAACGACTGCCAATACAGAATAACGCGCGAAAACGTCCACACCGTGGGTATGAGCGCGCAGGACAATTTCAAATCGGCGGTGCGCGAGCTTGAGGACGGCGGATATGCGGTTGAGGCGTGTTTCCCGTGGAAAGAAACCTTTCCCGAAGAGGGCAAAAAGGTCGGCTTTGATTTTATGGTGAATGACGCTCTCGGTCTTTTCAGACAGTCGCTTATGATGTGGAGCGCAACCGAAAACAAAAACTATCAGACAACCGAGTTTTACGGAACTTTGGAACTTAAAAACGGACCGTATTACAAAACAAGAACGGCGTCGGATGCGATTAAAGTTGTTATGAACGGCTATCTTGTCGGCAACGGCGACGTTGACCCCGTTATTGTCGACAACAGAACGCTTGTGCCTATGCGCCCCGTGTTTAAGGCGTTTTCGGCGGAATGTGCGTGGAACGGCAACGAAGAAACGGTGTACGCAATCGGTCAGGGCAGGCTTATGACGCTTAAAATCGGCAGTGACAAGGTTTACATTGACGATACCGAGCACACGCTGGACGTTCCGGCTATGGTGATTGACGGCAGAACTATGGTTCCCATACGCTTTATTGCAGAAACTTTCGGCGCAGACGTAAGCTACAAAGATGATGTGAGAATTGTTGAAATTAAATACGACCGCACAGGTGATGACGACTACGAGGTTGGCGACCAAACCAAAGCCGGCGACGATTATATCAACTTCTAAATTAACAGTAAAATAACAATTATATGAAAGGCGGAGAAATATGGGATTTTATAAAAGACTTATAAGCGGAGCAATGTGCATATGCCTTTCGGCGGCGCTTTTTACCGGCTGTTCCGATAAGCAGACGGGCGCAAAAGTTGACGTTGCCGACTCAAACGTTACCGAGGCAGGCGCACTTCCTGTTGTTAAAGAAAAGGTTACGCTTACATTCGGCGTTCCCGGTACAAGCAAGGTTCAGGATTACAAAACAAACGAATTTACAAAATATATTGAGGAAAAAACGGGCGTTGAGCTTAAATTTTACGAATTTCCGTCAAGCGGAGGAATGGAAAAACTCAACGTTATGCTCGCGTCGGGTTCGGAACTTCCCGACGTAATATGCGGATTTAACATTCCCAATTCAACATTTTTAAAGCACGACGAGGACGGCACTTTTCTTGACCTTACACCGTATATAGAAAAATACGGTTACTGGATTAACCAAATGAAAGAAAAGTCGATGAGCGCTAATTTCGACGGCTTTATGACGGCGGCGAACGGCAAAAAATATTTTGTTCCGGCATCGACCGAGCAGACGGGAAATATGTACGGCAGAAAGGCGTTTATAAACAAGGCTTGGCTTGACAAGCTCGGTCTTGATATGCCCGAAACCGTTGACGATTTCAGAAAATGTATGCAGGCGTTCATTACAAAAGACCCCAACGGCAACGGCAAAAACGACGAGCTTGGCTTTACGGGAAGCAAAGACGGATGGAACGAAAAGCCGATAAACTTCCTTATGAACTCGTTTGTATACGACGACTACGAAATCGGTGCGATTGCGGAAAACGGAAAGCTTACGCTTAACTACACAACCGACGCATACAAAGAAGGCTTAAAATATATAAGCGAAATGGCGGCAAACAAGGAAATTGACATTCAGTGCTACACGCAGGACAACGCAACACTCCGCGCGCTTTGCTCGGCAGACGATTTGACGGTCGGCGCGTTTGCGTCGGGCGGTCCCGACGGACTTTTCAGCGGAAATATGGAAAGATTAAAAGACTATGCTGCACTTCCGCCGTTAAAAGGTCCGAAAGGCGTTGCGTATGCGTCTATGACAGAGCCTACCGTGTTCTGCGCGGCGGCAATTACAAAATACTGCAAAAACCCTGCGGCGGCGTTCAGAGTGCTTGACTTTATGCTCTCCGAAGAGGCTTCGACCTTTGCACGTTTCGGCGTTGAGGGCAAAGACTGGAAGAAAGTTGACGGAAGCACGCCCGCGATGTTTGCAAGCATCGGAGCAAAGGCAAAAATACTGCCGATACTCGAATACGATGCTATTCAAAATTCGCATTGGCATCAGTATAACCCGTTGTATGCAAGCATTGATATGATGGACGGTATGGCGTGGAACGGCAATCCGCTCGACCCCGAATATGTAAAGGCTGCGGCACTGCCTGCGTATATCGGCAAAGGTCCGAAAGAGATATTCCGTTCGTCCTACTGCACGCTTTCGGCAGATGACCAGGAGATTTACGACGAGCTTGCGTCGGAGGTTAAGGCATATGTAAAAGAAGAAATACCGAAGTTTGTTTCGGGAAGTCTTAACGTTGGCAAGGATTGGGCAACCTTCCAGAAAGAGCTTAAAAATCTTAATGTTGACGAATATCTCAGACTTATGCAAAAGGGATATGACGCATTTAAGTCGAATTCAAAATAATAACGGGATTTTACTTTTTGTGCAAATATGTTTTCACGGGCGGATATAAAAGTTACGCCCGTGAAAACCACGAAAGGAATGACAAATGGCTATGCAATTACAAAAAGACGCAAGAAAGCACAAAAAAGCACGCTCGGAATTTAACCGCAGTATAAGGCAGAACTGGGATTTATACCTTATGCTTGCAATTCCCGTTATACTTTTGCTTGTTTTTAACTACTATCCAATGCTCGGTATGCAGATTGCATTTAAAAAATACACGCCCGGCAAAGGAATTTGGGGAAGCAGATGGGTAGGCTGGTATCAGTTTGCAAAAATGTTCAGAACGCAGAAATTTGCGCAGACGTTTTTCAACACGCTTAAAATCAGCATTTATCAAATACTCGTAAGCCCCCCGATAACCGTTGTTTTCGCGCTTATGCTAAACGTTGTGCGAAACAAATATTTCAAAAAAACGGTTCAGATGGTTACATATATGCCTCACTTTATTTCGACCGTAATAATGGTTGGAATACTCACGCAGATTTTAAATCCGCGCGTGGGTATGCTCGGCAACATATGCTCTGTTTTGGGCGTTGAGGCGCCTAATTTGTGGGCGTCGCCGAGGGCGTTTAAGCATATTTACGTATGGTCGGCGGTATGGCAGGAGCTTGGCTGGAACTCGGTTATATATCTTGCCGCGCTTTCAAGCGTTGACACCGCATTCTACGAGGCGGCGTCGATAGACGGTGCGTCGAGGTTTAAACAGCTTTTCTATATCGACCTTCCGTGTATTCTTCCCACATTTGTAATTCTTCTTATTATGCGCGTGGGCAGTATGATGTCGGTAGGATACGAGAAAGTTTTGCTTATGCAGAACGATTTAAACCTAAGCGCGTCCGAAATTATAAGCACGTATTCGTATAAAGTCGGCTTGCAGACGGGCACCGACTATTCATACGGCACGGCTATAGGACTTTTTAACTCGGTAATCAACCTTGTTTTGATTTGCACGGTAAACGCAATATCCAAAAAACTTACCGAAACGAGTCTTTGGTAAAAGGAGGGGAATTTTTTGAAAACAAAAAACAAAATCAAATCAACATCGGTCGGCGACAGAGTGTTTTTCGCGGTTATAGACGTTATAATGCTGGTATTTCTTGCGCTTGTAATACTTCCGCTTATGAACATTATTTCGGCGTCGATTTCCGTCCCCTCAAACGTTTTGCAGGGCAAGGTTTTTCTTCTTCCCGAGGGTATAAGCTTTGAAAGCTATAAAGCGGTTTTCAGCGATTCGAGAATTTTAACGGGTTATGCAAACTCGATTTTCTACACCGTAGTAGGCACGGCTATGTCGGTTGCGGTGAGTGTTCTCGCGGCATATCCGCTTTCGAGAAAAGACCTTTACGGACGCAATGTTTTAATGTTTCTGTTTACGTTCACAATGCTGTTTTCGGGCGGTGTAATTCCGTCATACCTGCTTGTTAAGGATTTGCACCTTATCGACAAAAGAATGTCGGTAATTCTGCCGTGGCTTATAAACGCGTACAACATCATAGTTGCTCGCACGTTTTTCCAGTCCACAATCCCCGACGAGCTTTTGGAGGCGGCGAAGCTTGACGGCTGCGGAAACATAAGATTTCTTATAAGCATAGTTCTTCCCGTGTCCAAAGCAATTTTGGCGGTGCTCGCGCTCTATTTCGGCGTTGCGGCGTGGAACGCGTGGTTCGGCGCGTATCTTTACCTCAACGACAAAACAAAGTTTCCGCTCCAGCTTATATTAAAGGAAATTCTTCTTGCAAACAGCACCGAGGCCGCGGCGGCAATGAGCGGCGCGGCGGACGGCTCAAGCAAACTTGACGCACTTTCGGAGTCGATGAAATACGCGGTAATTTTGGTTGCCTGCATACCTGTTTGGTGTATGTATCCGTTTGTGCAGAAATATTTTGTAAAAGGTGTTATGGTGGGTTCGGTCAAAGGATAAAAAATTGCAGAAATTCCGATTGATAAAGGAGTGCGCGGTGTGAAAAACTTGTCGTTTAAAACCAAGCTTACGGTGATTTACATAATTTGTGTGTTTATTCCTCTGCTTTTGATGAGCATTTTTTACTACAACATTTCCGTTTCGCGGATTGAGCATCAGCAGAATGACAATCTTAATTACGATATTGAAAAATCAAGCACTGCGCTTTCAAACCAGTTTGACCGTATAGTGTTTATATCCGATATGCTCTATTGCAATGACAAGCTGTATAAACTTCTCGATTTGGGCAAAATGACATTGAGCGAAAGTCTTGACGCGTCAAATCAGATAGAGGAATTCTGCACGTATTTTAAATCGAACACCTTTATCAATTCGGTAAACATATATTCGGACAATCCAAATCTTCTGCGCGGTTCGGCGCTTGTCAAAACAGGCGATATTCCGTCGGGCAGTGTGTGGTACAACGAGTACCTTAAGTCAAATTCGGGCACGGCGGTTATTTCGTATTATTCGCCCGATTACAATTCAAACGTTGTAAGCTATATTCAGCGTCTTGATTATATCAAAACCAAAAACGGCAGTAACTTTTTGAAGATAGATATTCTCGAAAAGGAAATTTATAATGTGCTTGAACAAAACTCAAACACAAGCAATCTGTACTTTTTAAAAAGCGACGACGGCATAATTGCCGGGTGCGACAGAACCGACGGCGGTTACAAAAATTCTCTGCGTTTAACGGGCGATTTCAAGGTTTTTGAATTCAGTTTTCCCAACGGATACAAAATTGCCGGAAGCATTGACAAATCGCGTACGCCAAATGTGTTTACGTCCGAAGTGATACTTTTTGCGCTGATTATTATTTTCAGCATCATACTCGCGTTTTTCGCGCTTTACAAGGTAATTTATCCGTTCACCAAAAAGCTCGGTCAGCTCACCGTATGCACAAAAAATATGATAAACGGAACGTTTGAACTTGTGCCCGAAGAAAACGTCGGCAACGACGAAATAGGAATACTCACGCGCGGTATGAACGGCGCGGTTATACGCATAAAACAGCTTTTGAAAGAGGTTGTCGAGGCAAAAATGCGCGAACTTGAAATTGAAAAGGAAAAGTCGCAGGCAAAGTTTCAGGCATTGCAAAGCCAGATAAATCCGCACTTTATGTTCAACATTTTAGAGGCGGTGCGTATGGGCTGTCTTGTCCGCAAGGAGGGCGAAACGGCGCAGATTATCAAAAATATGTCGGCGATTTTCCGATGGCTTATCGACTGGAAAGACGACCTCATAACCGTCAGGGACGAGATGATTTTTGTAAATTCCTACATACGTCTGCAAAAATATTACTATTCCGACGACGTTGAAGTTACAATGGATATTGACAAGGAGGCGGAAGATGCGCTTTTGCCGAAAATCACGCTTCAGGTGATTTTGGAAAACGCTTTTGTCCACGGCGTTGACAAGAGCATAGAAAAATGCAGTGTGGACGTGAAGGTTAAAAAAATCGGCCAAAGTGTTTTGCTGCGCGTGAGCGACAGCGGAGCCGGTATGAGCAAAAAAACGGTTGACGCGATAAACAAAAGGGAGTTTAAAACGGTTACAAACAGAGTGGGACTGCAAAATGTGGTTAACCGACTGGAGCTTTATTTCAACGACAAATTTGAATTTTACTGCACAAGCGAGCCGTATAAGGAAACGGTTTTCACAATAAAAATTCCTTTCAGAAAATATTGATTGCAGAGGTTTTTGAAAATATGCTTAACGTTATAATCGTTGACGACAACAGAATAATAACCGAGGGATTAAAGCATCTTATCGACTGGGAGTCTTTCGGATTTTGCGTCACCGTCGCCGCAAGAAATGCGTATCAGGCAATGGAGTTTTGCGCGGAAAATGATGTTGACGTTGTGATTACCGACATACGTATGCCCGAAATGACGGGACTTGAGATGATTAAAAAACTGCGCGGAATAAAGCAGAATTTAAAATTTATCATCATCTCGGGTTACAGTGAGTTTGAATATGCAAAAACCGCTATAGATTACGGCGTAAAAGGGTATTTGTTAAAGCCCGTCGAAGAGGACGAGCTTATCGGCATTTTAAAAAACATCAAAGAAGAACACGACGAAAACAAGCGCAAATACGACAGCCGTCTTAACTACTGGGCGTATACCGCACTTTCGGGAAAACCGTCAAGCGAGGATTTCGACCTTGCGCAGAGCATAGGCAAGGCGAGGTGCGTTGCCGTTCGGTGCCGTGACGGAAAGGTTATTTCAAACAAGGCGCACGCGGAGAGCAGAAACACCGATATTCTTTTTGATGCGGTTAAAAGTTTTGACGGCATAAATTCAAATCTTGTTGTGAAAAACACAGCGTCGCGGAGCATTGAGTGCATTGTTCCGTCGAAGAATAACGATATCCGCACGCTTTTGAAAGACCTGCGCAGTCACATAAGCACAAGAGCGGATTTCGATTTTTATATTTTTGCCGGCAAAGAGGCGGACGACGTACGCAAAATTATAGAATCGAAAAATTCGATAAAGGATTTGTACGAAATTTTCTTTTATTCGGACCGAACCGATGTGTTTTTGTACGACGATTACACGGGAAGCGATTATGTAAAGGTTTTTGACGATAAAGCGCTTATCGAAAAAATAACATCCGCGGTGAAAAAGGGGAGCGGTGAAGAGGTGAAAATCTGCACCGATGAATTTTGCACTGCGGTGAAAAAGAAAAAAATAAGCGCCGACGCGGCGATTATGTATATTTACAACGTGTTTTTTGAGCTGGGCGGATATTTCGGCGAATACAAAATCGACGTTTTAAAATATATAAACAGATTTTCTATGATACGAGGCCAGTGCCTTATCGACGCGGATTTGCTGACGGAGTTTCTGCGCGAAACACTGTGCGAGATTACGGACTTTATCGACCGCCAGAAAGACAAAAAATCGCTCGGCATAGTAAACGACGTTATCGAATATGTAAATTCGCACTACAACGACCCCGAACTTAATTTGCAGGCGGTTGCGGACAGATATTATATAAACGTCGTGTATCTCGGACGCGTGTTCCGAAAGAAAATCGGCAAAAGTTTTAATACGTACATCAACGAACTGCGTATTGAAAAGGCAAAAAAACTTCTTGCGTCGGACGACGTTAAGGTTTACGAGGTTGCCGAAATGATAGGCTTTGTGGACGCAAACTATTTTACTGCAAAATTTACCGACGCGGTGGGCGTTCCGCCGACAACATACAGAAACAACATTCTCGGAACGGGGAAAGAGGAGCATACAGATGACAAGTGACAGTGTTAAAGAATATATACGCGAAAATTTCAAAAAATGCGTGCGTTTTTCGCCCGATGACGACGGCACGCTTATCGGACTTCCGTATCCTTATATAGTGCCGAGTCCCGACGGGCATTTTCAGGAAATGTACTACTGGGACACTTTTTTTACCTGCAAGGGTCTTTATCTTTCGGGCTATGCGGATATTGCAAAAAACTGCACCGACGATATGCTTTATCTTGTCGAAAAATACGGTTTTATGCCGAACGGCAACAGAACGTATTATCTCGGTCAGTCACAGCCTCCGTTTCTTTCTATGATGGTGCGCGATGTATACGAAAAATACGGCGATACAAATTGGCTTAAAAAAGCATACGAAACGCTGAAAAAAGAATATAATTTCTGGCAGACAAAGAGGATTACGCCGGCGGGGCTTAACCGTTTCGGCGTGAATATGGAATATATAGACGACTGTGAAAAGCACTATAACAGTATTTGCAAAAGGCTCAACTTTAAGGTTGAGTGCAAAAGCTATGAGGAATTTGCGAAGAATTTTTTGTCCGACTGCGAAAGCGGGTGGGATTTTAACCCGAGATGCAATATGAAGCAATCGGAATATGTTTTTGCGGATTTAAACAGCAATCTTTACATATATGAGAAAAACTTTGAGCATTTTGCAAATGTTTTAAAAATGAGCGAAGAAAAAAATGCGTGGCGCGAAAAAGCGGAAAAACGAAAAAATTTAATGAACAAAATTTTGTGGAACAAAACGGCATATTATGATTTTAATTTTGTTCAAAACAGTTTTAGCCAGGTGTTTTCCGCCGCGTCGTTCTATCCGCTGTGGGCAAAGATTGCCGACGGCGAAAGGGCGCGTCTTACGGTTGAAAGGCTTTCTGAAATTGAATTTGAGCACGGCATAAGCGCGTGCGCAAAAAACGTTTCGCCCTGCGTTTATCAGTGGGATTATCCAAACGGCTGGGCACCGCTCAATTACATTGTTATATGTGCGCTCGATAATTACGGCTATAAATCCGACGCGGTGCGGATTGCGCAAAAATATACGTCGGCAGTGGAAAAACTGTTTGAAAAAACGGGCACGCTGTGGGAAAAGTATAACGTTCTCACAGGCGATACCGATACAAAATCGGACTACGAAAGCCGTGTTATGCTGGGCTGGACGGCGGGAGTTTATCTTTTTGCCGAAAAATATTTAAGAGGATAATAAAAATTTATGATTAACATAAAAGACTTTTTAATTGTTTTTCTGCTTGCGCTTTTAGCGTGTGTAAAGGTGACGTTTCAGGGAAAAGCGTGCAGAAAATATGTGTCGTCGTCAAGAGAAAATGTGTTTTTCAATGCGCTGTTGTTTTTGTCGATAGCGATTTTCACATTTTTGTTTTTCGGCATAAAAAAGGTTGGAATATCGGTTCTTGCGCCTGCCTTTGCGGTTGGGATTTGTATGGTTCTGTTTCAGTGCGGATATTCCCTCGCGCTTAACAGCGGACCTGTTTCGGTGACGGTTTTGATTGTTAATTTAAACATACTCATAACCACCGTTGTAAGCATAATAATGTTTAAAGAAAAGGTTTATCTTACGCAAATTTTCGGCATAGCGTTTCTTCTGGGCGCAATGTTTCTTTGCGTAAACAAGGACGAGCGGACGGCGAAAAAAACGAAAAAGTGGATTTTATACACACTCACCGCGTTTTTTGCGTCGGGAATTTCAAGCAGTATACAAAAAATATTCGGTGCGTCGGCGGTGAAAAATTCAAATTCGTCATTTTTGTTTTATGTCTACCTTTTCGGTGCGGTAATGCTGTCGGCGGTGTATACAGCAGGCGGAATTAAAAATAAAGAGAGCAGAGAAAAAAGCAAAAAGAAATACGGCGGTATTTTGTTTTACACCGCGCTTATCGGCATTGTGCTCTGCGTATACCAGCAGATTTATATGTATGCGACGGGTGTGATTGACGGAATTTTTATGTTTCCGGCATATTCGGGTATGCAGTCGCTTATGATGAGCTTTATCGGCGTTCTGTTTTTTAAAGACAAGCTTTCCGCACGGCAGAAAGCGTCGGTTTTGTGCGGAATTGTTTCGGTGGTTTTGATGAACATAAAATTTATATATCTTTTTTAGGAGAAAACGAAAATGGAGAAAATAAGCATAAAAAAACCGCGCCTCCGCTGGCTTTTCGGCGGTGTGGGATTTCACAACAACGAAGCGACAATGTATAAAATTATGAACGAAAAGTTTAAAAACGAGGGCGTTTTGAAAACGTTTAACGAAATTTCGCCCACATTTTCAAGGGTGTTTGCCGGCTATGCCGACTGGACAAAATCCGCTATGGACGCATTTGCTGAGTATTACGATTTGACGTTCCGCAAATCGGGCACGGTGCTTTATCTCGTGCCGGGCAGAATGCCGTTCCCCGACGAATATTTCGACATTTACGAATACTGCGAAAAGGTTGCAAAAAACCTTTCGTATCTCATAAACGAAAAAAAGCTTACCAAAATACGCTATTACTGTGTGACAAACGAGCTGTCGTGCGGTAATTCGTGCGCGTATCTTTCGCGTAATCTCGACCTTTTCAAAAGGCTTCACACCGAGCTTTACCATGCATTCAAGCGTCACAATATTGACGTCGGACTGCTTGCGACCGATTGCTCGGAGCTTTCAAATCTTCATCAGATACGCTGGGCGAGCGAAAATATGGACGAAATAACCGACGCGTACTGCGCGCATACATATGTGAGAGGCTACACAACCGAGGACAGCGATATGCACGATTTTTACTATGACGTGTACGAGCGACTTGTGAAAATCGCATTAAGGCGCGAAAAGCGGTTTATACTCGGCGAATACGGCATAAAAGCGCCCGATAAGCAAAACGAGGTTATGAGCAACGACGTTTACTACGGCGTGGATATTCCCGAAAGCGAAAATATGGCTCCGCTCTCGGTTGCCGAAGTGAGCATTGCCGCCATCAATGCAGGGTGTCTTGCGACGGTGTATTGGTCTATGTTCGACTATCCCGACCCGTTTTTAAAAGAGGACGGCGATACCGAAGAAGAAAAAGCGCGCTTTGACGCGGCAAGATTTTCGGGTCACGGCATAAGCATACGCTACAACAAAAACGGTCTTTTGAAATGGTGTGACGACGAAAACGACTATTCGTCGCGCGCAATGCTCTATGTTATGGGATATTTTGCAAAGTTTTTTAAGAAAAACTCGCGCGTTCTGAAGATTGAAAAATCCGATTCGCTTATCCGATGCGCCGCGGTGACAAATCCTGACGGCTCGGTGTCGGTGATAATTGTAAACAGGCATCAAAACGACGCGGAAATTTGCTTTGACATTGAACATAATGTTGACAAGCCGTTCAGAAAATATGTGTATGAGGCGGATAACGTTCCATATAACGAATTTAACGATTTGCAAAAGTTTTCCGAGCTTGTCGGTGTAAAAAACGGAGAATTTAACGTTAAACTGCGCAAAAATTCGGTTGTGTTTTTAACCACCGATTATAAAGACAGAAAACCGTCCGAAATTTCGGAAATTGAGTTTGACGGCGGTGTGCTCAAATGGAGTGAGTGCAAGGATGCGGAGCATTGCTATTACCGCGTGTATAAAGACGGCAGACAGATTGCCTCCACCGTTGCAAACGAATATAAGACGGACGCAAACGGCAAATACGCGGTGTATTCCGTCGATAAATACGGAAACTGCCTGGCGTGATTTTTGCAAAAAGGAGAATTTTTATGATAAGAGTAATGCTTCTCGGCGATTCGGTGAGAATGTTTTATCAGGAAAAGACAAAGGAAATTTTGGGTGAAAATTATGAGGTGTGGTCGCCCAAGGAAAATTGCAGATTTTCGCTTTATCTTTTAAACAGTCTGCGTTTTTACCTTGCGGAATTTCCGTCGCCCGACATAATTCACTTTAATGCAGGATTGTGGGATACCGCGGTTTTATATAAATGCGACGGCTGTTTCGCCTCTGCGGACGAGTATGTGCGCAATATGAAAAAAATTCTGCGCGAGCTTAAAAAAACGGGCGCAAAAATTATTTTTGCAACTACTACGCCCGTTGCGGACGAAAAATACAAGCTTGACGGACCTATGCCTCCGGCACACAGAAACGGCGATATTATAAGTTACAACAGGGCGGTGCTGGACGCTTTCAAGGACGAGGACATTGTTATAAACGACCTTCACGCGCTTATTTATCCCGACAGGGAAAAATACATTTCGGACGATATGATCCACCCGAACGAGGACGGAATAAATGTTTTGGGCGAGCGCGTTGCAAACGTGATAAAACAGCAGAACATCACGGGCAAAAACGTCGGAATTGAAAGCAGAAAGCTTGTTTTGGACGAGAAAACGGTACAGTAAAAACGAAAGGCACAAATATGAGAAAATTTACTGATTTAAACGGCGAATGGAATTTGTATTACTGCGAAAAATACGACACAGATGTAAAGCTTCCGTGCGAAAATGACAAAATTTTAAGCACAAAAATCACGGCAAACGTCCCGTGCAACGTTGAAACCGCGCTTGCCGGCGCAGGAAAAATCGGCGCGGATTTATACAAGGGTATGGCGACCGAAGAAAATATGAAATTCGAGGATTATCACTGGTGGTTTGAGCGCGCGTTTGACGTTCCCGAAACGAATGACAGAATTTATCTTAATTTCGGTATGGTTGACTGTTTCGCCGATTATTACATAAACGGCACGCTCGTGCACACGTCGGACAACGCGTTCTGCGAGATTGAGTTTGACGCGTCGGACTTTGTGAAAAAGGGCGCAAAAAACACGGTCTGCGTGCATATAAAGCCCGTTATGCCGTATGTTTTGAGCCAAAAATACAATCAGGGAATGATGTATTTTCACACAAACTATGCGTCGTATGTGCGGAAAAGTATACATTCGTTCGGCTGGGATATTATGCCCCGTGCGGTGAGCGCAGGCATATACCGCGATGTAAAGCTTGTCTGTGACGACGGTTTTAACATTGACGAATTGAGCTATGAAGTGATAAAAGCAACCGAAAAATCGGCATATATACGCTTTTGGATTTCGGTAAAAATGCCGTATGGGGAATATCGGAAGGACAACGAAATAAAAATAAGCGGACGGTGCGGTGACAGCTGTTTTGAAAAAACGCAAAAGCTCAACCGTTTTACCGCGTGCGTTATGAACATAGAAGTAAAAAATCCACTGCTGTGGTTTCCGTACGGCTACGGCAGTGCGAATGTGTACGAATTAAAAGCCGAGCTTGTGTCGGACGGCAATATTAAAGATATACGCACCGAAACGCTCGGAATACGCACAGTGAGGCTTGAGCGCACCGAAACGTCGAAATGCGAAAAGGGAAAATTTCAGTTTTACATAAATGACGTTCCCGTGATGTGCAAGGGAAGCAACCACGTTCCCGTTGACGCGTATCACAGCCGTGACAAGGCGCGGTATGCAAAAATGCTTGAGCTTGCAAAGGAATGTGAGTGCAACATACTCCGCGTGTGGGGAGGCGGTGTGTACGAACAAAAGGAATTTTACGACTTCTGCGACCGAAACGGCATAATGGTGTGGCAGGATTTTATGATGGCTTGCTATCCGCAGTCACCCGACGGCGGACATATGAAAAAGCTGGAGCGCGAGTTTGAATGGGCAGTAAAAAAGCTCCGCAATCACCCGTCGCTTATTTTGTGGGCAGGCGACAACGAGGTGGACGAATGCGGTGCGAAAATGGGCGCCGTGCCGAGCACAAACTATGTTACACGCACGCTTTTGCCTAAAATTTTGGCACAGCACGACAGAACGCGCCCGTATATCGAAAGTTCGCCGTATATCGCGGACAGCGTTGCAAACGATTACCGATACGGGAAAGCGTATTTGCCCGAACAGCATCTTTGGGGCACGCGCGACTATTTTAAAGCGGATTTTTATTCCAAAACAAACGCCGTGTTTGTCAGCGAGGAGGGCTATCACGGCTGTCCGTCGGTTGAGTCGCTCAAAAAAATTGTTGACGAAAACAAGGTTTGGCCTGTTTATAACGAACAGTGGGCGCTCCATTCGTCCGACCAGACGGGAAATTTGGGACGTGTTAAGCTTATGGACGAGCAGATTGTGCAGTTTTTCGGCAAAAAAGCTGAAAATATAGAAGATTTTTCGCTTGCGTCGCAAATATCGCAGGCGGAGGCGGATAAGTTTTTTATTGAGAATATCCGCACGAAAAAGGGCGAAACGTCGGGAATAATATGGTGGAATTTGTTTGACGGCTGGCCCCAGATGTCCGACGCGGTTGTGGACTATTTTTATGAAAAAAAGCTTGCATTTTACTATATAAAACGTTCCCAACAGCCGTTTGCGCTTATGATGGGCGGGCTTAAAAACTGGAATTATCCGCTTTATGCCGAAAACGACACCCTTGAAACCAAGTCGGGCACGTATGAGGTGAGTGACATAGACACGGGTGAGGTCCTTGCACGCGGTGAATTTTGCATTAAACCCAACTCGGCTGAAAAAATCGACAGTCTGCGGATTTATTATTCCGAAAAACGTTTTCTTGTGATAAAGTGGAATTTGAACGGAAAGACGTTTTTTAATCATTATCTTTGCGGATACCCTCCGTTTGATTTTGAACAGTATAAATCATGGCTTCGGAAATTTAACGGCATTGTAAACGGTGAATAAATTTAAGATAAAAATATAAAGCAACCCAAGCATAAGCTTGGGTTGCTGTTTGTTTTGAAAAACGTTTTATTCCGCGGTCAAAAGTCCGTTTTCGGCTTTTGTAATTTTCACCGTTTTGCATTTTTTTGAAATATCGGCGCCGCTTTTCATAATTACTTTTGCGTAATTTTCGGCAGTTCCCTCATACACGCCGTCCGAAATTTCCTGTTCAAAAAGAACGCTCAAATTTTTGCCGGCCATACTTTCAAGATATTCGTTTTTCAGCCTTGCAACGGTGCCCTCCATTGCCTTGTGACGCACTTCCTTAACTTTCGGGTCAATCTGATTTTCCATAACGTCCGCCTTTGTGCCCTTGCGGTTTGAATATGAAAAAACGTGTGCGTCGGCAAAGGCGATTTTCTCCATAAACGCAAGCGATTTTTCAAATTCTTCGTCCGTTTCGCCGGGAAAACCTACCATAATATCCGTCGCGATTGCAGGGTTGTCAAAATATCTGCGCAAAAGCTTTACGGAATTTTCGTATTCCGCGGTTGTATATTTGCGGTTCATACGCTTTAATGTTTCGTCACAACCGCTCTGGAGCGATATGTGAAAATGATTGCACACCTTTTTTGTATCGGCGATTTTTTGTATAAATTCCTCGGTCAAAATCCTCGGTTCGAGCGAGCCCAAACGTATTCTGCTTATGCCCGGAACCTCGGCAACCGCGCATATAACGTCGGAGAGCGAAACGTTTTTTAAATCCTTGCCGTATGACGCTAAGTGAATACCCGTGAGCACTACCTCGCAAAAGCCTTTCTGCGCCAAAAATTCAACTTCTTTTACAATGTTTTCAAGCTTTCGGCTCCGAACGGGTCCGCGCGCAAACGGAATTATGCAGTATGTGCAAAATTCATTGCACCCGTCCTCGATTTTCACGAACGCGCGCGTTTTTTCGGCATATTCTTTAATTTCAAGTTCCTCGTATTCGCGGTTTTTAAGCGCGTTTTCAACGTCGGTAACCTTTTTTGAATTTTCCTTTTCGGCGAGCATTTTGTCTGCAATTTCGCACAAATTTTTTCTGTCCTTTGTGCCGAGAATGATGTTAACACCCTCGATTTTCGCCACCTCGCCGGGCGACACCTGCGAATAACAGCCCACCACCGCGACGATGGAATTTGGGTTGAGATGCTTTGCACGCCTAATCATCTGTCGCGACTTTCTGTCGCCGATACTCGTCACCGTGCAGGTGTTTATAACATAAACGTCGCAAACTTCGTTAAAATCTGCGATTTTGTATCCGTTTTTTGAAAAAATTTCGCTCATAGCCTCGGTTTCATATTGGTTAACCTTGCAGCCCAAGGTGTAAAACGCAGCGGTTTTCATAATTTTGCTTCTTCCTTTACAAATTTTCGTTTAAAAATACAAGTTTTTATACATTTATTATACACTATCACAACATTTATTGCAAACAAATTACAAAAATAAATTTTACTTAAATTTTTATTGACTTTTATAACATTTTGAGGTAATATTAACATATAAAGGCAGATGGGGTTTGTCCGCCTGATGCCTGAATGAAGAAAGGGGGAATTTGAATGAAAACTTTTAATATTGCATTAAATCAGATTAACGACGTTAAAAATTTTGTAAATATCGTTAACAGATATGATTACGAAATGGATTTGACATCGGGCAGATATGTGGTTGACGCAAAATCTATTATGGGTATTTTCAGCTTGGATCTTACAAAACCGATTAAGGCTGAAGTTCACAGCGATACCTGCGATGATTTGCTCGCGGAGCTTAAACCGTATATTGTTGACTGAAAACAGCTGCGTTAAACGGCTGTTTTTTGCTTTTGAAACGCTTCGCTTTCAAAGGCTGTTAAGTTTGAAATTATGAAGGAGCGGACATTTTTTACAGTGGATTTTTTATACCGTCCCACCGAATATGAGCTTGAGCTTTCGGTGCTTTACGTTATCAAAAACTTAAAAACGGGGGCGACTGCTCCTCTTTTGCATAATATAGTCGGCTCCGCCGTGAAAACGAATTTTTTTGAAATAGGGCACATAACTTATCTTCTTATAGATAACGGCAGTCTTAAAGAAATTTCGTTCGACGGCGACACGGTTTATACCATTACCGATACAGGTGTTACAAACATCAATTATTTTTACAAATCCATTCCCTACAGCGTGCGTGAAAAGCTTTTGGACGCGGTTGACGAGGTTAACAAACGCGTCAAGTTTGAGAGCGAGATTAAAGCGGATATTTTGCCGATAAGCGAAAGGGTGTTTATGGCAAAATGCGAAATCAACGAAAACGGTGAAAAGCTTTTGGACCTTGCGCTTAACGTCGGAAGCAGGGAAATGGCTAGAAAGTGCGCGGCATATTTTAAGGAAAATTATGAGGAAATTTATCAAAAAATTCTTGAAATTATGTGCAGTAAGCTTGAATAATTTTTTAATATCGAAATTTTTGCTTGCCGTAAAAGTTTTTACGGCAGGCTTTTTTGTTTACAATTTTAACAAAATAACGTCAAATACTTGACATTATGCGACAAAAAATATATAATATATGATGTATAACAGTTTGTCGTAAAATGCGGGAGGTCATAATTTGAGAATTATTGCAGGTACGGCGAGAGGACTCAAACTTTTGTCGCTCGGCTCGCTTGACACACGGCCTACGCTCGACAGAGTGAAAGAACCGCTTTTTTCTATGCTTATGCCTTATCTTGACGGCGCAGATGTGCTCGACCTTTTTGCAGGGAGCGGTGCGCTCGGGCTTGAGGCTTTGAGCAGAGGCGCGTCAAAATGCACGTTTGTTGACAAAAACCCAAAGTGCAGAGCAGTGATTGAGGGAAATATCAAAAAGACACGGTTCGATGAAAAAAGTGTTGTAAAGACGGAGGATTTTGCAAGATTTTTGAATTCGTGCGCCGAAAAATTCAGCCTCGTTTTTCTTGACCCGCCGTATAAAGCGGGGGTTTATAAGGACTGTTTAAAGCTTCTTTGCGAAAACAATCTCTTGCGGGACGGCGCGGTTATCGTGCTTGAGGCGGACGCGGACGAAAAATTTTCGGAAAACGATTTTTTGGAATTTTCGCTTTTAAAAGAGCGAAAATACGGCAGAGTTAAGCTTTATATTTTGCAAAAATCACATCTTTCGCAGTGAGGTTAATATGGATAAAAAATTAAATATCGCGGTTTATCCCGGAAGCTTCGACCCGATTACAAACGGTCATACCGACATTATAAAGCGCGCGTCAAAGGTTTTTGACAGGGTGTATGTGGCGGTGCTGAAAAACAGCTCGAAAACGTCGCCGATGTTTACCATTGAGGAGCGAATGGAGCTTATAAAACGCATTACGGGCGAGTTTGACAACGTTTATGTAGACACATTTTCGGGGCTTTTGGTTGAATATATGGAAAATAAAGGCGCAAATGTAATCATAAAAGGGCTTCGTGCGATTTCGGATTTTGAATATGAATTTCAGATGGCGCTGATGAACCACAAGCTTGCAAAAAATATTGAAACTATGTTTATGATGACGAGCGCGAAATATTCTTTTTTAAGCTCGAGCATAGTTAAAGAGGTTGCACGCTACGGGGGCAGTCTGGACGGACTGGTGGATGAGAGAATTGTTAAGGATATTATTGAAAGGGCGAGCAATGCCTGAAGATTAGGAGGACGAAATGGATATTTTAGAGCTTATAAGCGAGTTGGAGGAAAAAATAGACAGCAGTTTGGAAATACCTTTGATAAAAAAGGCGTTTGTCAATAAAGAGGAGCTTATGAATTTGGTGGGTGACATCAGCCTTCAGCTTCCCGACGAGGTGAGAATGGCGAAATCCATTGCCGAGGACAGAACGAGAATTCTTGCCGACGCGCAGAAACAGGCGGATTTGATTATCAAAAACGCGGAGCAGAAAATCATCTCGATGGTGGACGAGCACGAAATTACAAAACGCGCAAACGAGCAGGCTAACGAAATCATCGCAAAGGCGCAGAAAAACGCGCGCGACATCAGAATCGGAACTTTGGAATATTCCGACAACCTTTTATCTCAACTTGACAATACATTAAAAGCAATGGGCGAATCCGTAAACAAAAGCAGGTCGGATTTGCGTAAATAAGAAAGAAAAAAGGGGTTTTGGGGAGCTTTTCCCCGAAACCTTTTGCAATTTTTATAAGGAGAAAACAATGAATTATCTCGACAATGTTAAAAGAGTGGTTGTGAAGGTGGGCACGTCAACGCTCACATATGAGAGCGGAAGTCTTAATATCCGAACAATCGAAAAGCTTGTAAAAGTGCTTTCCGACCTCAAAAACCGCGGACTTGAAATTGTGCTTGTTTCGAGCGGTGCGGTGGGTGTCGGTATGGGCAAAGTCGGCTTTTCAAAAAAGCCCGACGAGCTTGACAAAAAACAGGCGCTTGCGGCAATCGGTCAGTGCGAACTGATGAATTTTTACGATTCGCTTTTTTCGCATTACGGTCACACCGTCGCACAGTTGCTTCTCACAAAAGACGTTATCTCGGACGGAAACCGATACAAAAACGCAAAAAGCACGCTTGAAAATCTGTTTGCGATGTCGGCGGTTCCCATCATAAACGAAAATGACCCAATTTCGACCGAACAGCTTGAATTCGGCGACAACGATACGCTTTCGGCTTATGTTGCCGAGCTGGTGGGCGCCGACCTTCTTATAATTCTTACCGATATTGACGGACTTTACGACAAAAATCCTCGAAAATATTCCGATGCGAAAATCATTGACACGGTTTACAAAATCGACGAAAAAATTGAAAAATGCGCGGGCGGCGAGGGGTCAAACCGCGGTACGGGCGGTATGATCACAAAAATCCACGCGGCGAAAATCGCAACGGACGCCGGCGCGGATATGATTATCGCAAGCGGTAAAAACCCGTATATCCTCTACGAAATTTTTGACGGCGAGAAAAAAGGCACGCTTTTTGTGTCGGAGTTTAAGGGGGAGAAAAAATGAGTGAAAACTGCGTTGAAATTTTAGGAAAAAAGGCAAGACAAGCGGAAAAATTCTTGAATACCGTGTCACAGAATTTAAAAAATGACGCGCTTTTGAGCATTGCGGACGCGCTTGTGAAAAATACGGAATTTATACTTTTCGAAAATAAAAAAGACGTTGAAAACGCGCAGGCGAACGGCATAAGCAAGGCTATGTGCGACCGTCTTGCGCTTACATCAGAGCGCATAAAAGGCATTGCGGACGGCGTTAAAAAGGTTGCGGATTTGCCCGACCCGATTGGCGGTGCGGACTTTATGACAAAGCGCCCGAACGGTCTTGTTATCGCGAAAAGACGCGTTCCGCTCGGCGTTGTGGGCGTGATTTACGAGGCGCGCCCGAACGTTACGGTTGACACCGCAGTGCTTTGTTTAAAATCGTCCAACGCGGTGATTTTGCGCGGCGGAAAAGAGGCGGTAAACTCAAATCTTGCGCTCGCAAAAATTATGCAGGACGCGATTTCGCCCCTCGGTTTTCCCGACGGCACAATTTCGCTCGTTCCCGATACCTCGCGTGACAGCGCAAACGCTATGATGACGGCGAATGAGTACATTGACGTTCTTATTCCGCGCGGAGGTGCGTCGCTGATAAATGCGGTGGTGAAAAACGCGACCGTGCCCGTAATTCAGACGGGTGTGGGAAATTGTCACGCGTATGTTGACGACGAGTGTGATTTCGATATGGCGGTTGATATTATCGTGAACGCGAAAACAAGCCGTCCGTCAGTGTGCAACGCGCTCGAAACGGTGCTGATTAACAAAAATATCGACAAAAGTTTTTATAAAAAACTGGAGGACGCGCTTCGTGCGAAAAACGTTGAAATCCGCGGCTGCGACGAGTGTTTGAAAGTTTTTGAAACCGCGAAAAAGGCGACGGAGGACGACTACAAATATGAATTTTTGGACTATATTATCGCGGTGAAAATTGTGGACGGTATGGACGAGGCGCTTGCGCATATTGATAAATACGGCACGAAACATTCCGAGGTTATCATAACCGAAAATTACGAAAAAGCGAATAAATTTCTCGATTCGGCGGACGCGGCGGCGGTGTACGTCAATGCGTCAACGCGCTTTACCGACGGCGGTGAGTTCGGGCTCGGCGCGGAAATCGGCATAAGCACGCAGAAAATGCACGCGCGCGGTCCTATGGGACTTAATGAGCTGACGAGCTATAAATACGTCGTTTACGGCAACGGTCAAATCAGATAAATAACAAAAATCCTATCAAATAACAGGATTTTCGGCAGAAAAAACTCTGTTCATATGAACAGAGTTTTTTATTTCACTTCGTTTTAAATTTACTTCGTTTTTTACTTCACTTCGATATTTCGCAGATTGCCTCGGCGATTTCCGCGTTAAATCCGCTTTGCGTTGCAATGTCGCCGATTGAGAGCATACCCACAAGTTCGTTTTTCTCTATCACGGGCACACGTCTGATTTTGTCAGTGCCGAGCCGTTTCACCGCGTCTTTTATGTCGGTGTCGGGCGTGATTTTTTCAACCTCGGTGGTCATAATGTCTTTAACCTTCATCTCGCACGCGTCTTTTCCGCGCGAAACCGTCCGCAAAACAATGTCGCGGTCGGTCACAATGCCGTCAACCGTGTTTTTTTCGCTTACCACGGGCAGTGCGCCGATGTTGTGCGCCTGCATAACGCGCGCCGCCTCGCATACCGTATCTTCACCCGTCACCGAAATGGCAGGATTTGTCATAATGTCACGTACTTTCAAAAATAACACCGCTTTCTTTATAAAAATTTTTGCGGTATTATTTTTCGCTTTTTCCGTCCTTAATATACGACAAATTTCTCTCGACAACTTTCTTTCCGCGCCACGCAAACGCGCGTTCACCGTATTTTTTTAAAAATTCTTTATTTGAAAGATTTGCCAAGTCTTCATATTCAAGTTTTGTTATGAGATTTTTTGTAAATGCGTCAAAGTGTGACTTTTTTGCATTTTTGTTGTGAGGGCAAACGTCCTGACAAATATCGCAACCGAAAACGGAATTGTTTTCTTTAATCATTGCAATCTCATTGCATTGCAGTTCGCCTTTTTTCTGCGTTACATTTGAAAGGCATTTGTCAGCGTCAATGGTAAAATCGCCTCTCACCGCGCCCGCAGGACAGGCGTTTTTGCACGCCATACACCTTTTGCAGACGGTGTTTACAGGCGCTGAATATTCAAAATCTTCGTTGCAGAAAATATAGCCGATAAAAAAATACGAGCCGTATTCTTCGTTTATAATCAGCGAATTTATGCCGTAAAACCCAAGACCGCAACGGTGCGCAATTTTTCGGTCGTCGTTTTTGCCGATGTCGCAGAAAATTTCAAAACCGTTCAATCCGAGTGCGTCGGCAAGACGGGAAAGAGTTCGCGCAACAACCTTGTGATAGTCTAATCCAAAGCAGTATTTTGAAATGTTCGCACCGTCGATTTTTCCTGTATAATAAGGAAAAACGGCGGCAATGACCGATTTGAAATTTTGATTAAAGTCCTTTGCGGAGCAAAAGCCGACCTTGTCAAGACCGAGCTTTTTTGCCTCGGCGATAACTTTGGAATTTTCCATATTTTACCTCTGTTTTTTGTCGGGCAAAATCCAGCCCTCCATACCCGAAGTTTTTATCGCGTTGAAAATCCGGTCTTTAAAATGGTGGTCGAGCCTGTCTTTTTCGTTGACAAATTCTTTCATTTCCTGACGTTTTGTGTATCCGTCGGCAGGGCAGGGATTTTTGCAAACGGGCATATTAAGCCGTTTTGCCGCACCGCGGATTATGCTTTCGGGGGTGTAAATAAGCGGACGGATAAGGTAAATATCCTTTCTGTCAAGGTGGGTAACGGGCGAGAAACAGTTAATTCTGCCCTCGTAAAAAAGGCTTAAAAAGAAAGTTTCTATGACGTCCTCGTTGTGATGCCCGAGCGCAACCTTGTTACAGCCGTTTTCCTTTGCGGCGCTGTTAATCGCACCGCTTCGGAGGCGCGCGCAGAGCGAGCAGGGATTGGATTCGCTGCGAATGTCAAAAACCACCTGTTTGATATTTGTTTTTACAACCTTGTATTCAATGCCTTTTTGTGCGCACATTTCGGCAACCGGCGAATAGTCGCTTTCGCTGTATCCCAAGTCGAGCGTTATTCCCATAAAATCGAACTTTTTGGGATAAAACATTTTAAGATGGTAAAACATATTCAAAAGAATAAGCGAATCTTTTCCGCCCGACACTCCGACCGCGATTTTGTCGCCGTCTGAAATCATATTGTAGTCCTCAATGGCGCGTCTTGCGCAGCTTAAAATTTTTTTCATTGCAAAAACTCCCGAAAATATGTAAAATTTTTGAATATTAAAAATTCCCCACACTTTTGTGTGAGGAATTTGTGGAGCGGAAGACGAGATTCGAACTCGCGACGTTCACCTTGGCAAGGTGACGCTCTACCACTGAGCCACTCCCGCGAATGCAACCGTACATTAAAGACGGTAACAGCCGTCAATCAGTGTACTGTTGCATTATACCAACTTTTGTTTGATTTGTCAATACCTAAATTGAAATTTGTGTATAAAATTTCGGCATTTTATCTGTTGTTCTGGTTATTCTGGCTGTTGTTCTGATTATTCTGATTGTTTTTGTTCTGGTTGTTATTCTGGTTGTTTTTGTTTTGATTGTTGTTCTGATTATTATTCTGGTTCGACATTAAAATCACCTCCCTGGTTTCTAAATATATTGTGGACGGCAAAACAGAAATTTATACAAAAAAATGAAAAATGTATTTTTATGCAAAATTTATAATAAATATGCAAAAAATCTTTGTATATGTTTTTAACTTTAATACAAAATTACCTATTGATTTTGTTAGTGATATGTTGTATAATTATTCACATAAAGAGGTGGGATATATGAATTATACTTTAGATGAAATTATTGATATTGATAAAAAATACTATATGAACACGTTCGGCGGCAGAACGAAAGTTGCCTTTGAAAACGGCGAGGGAATTAAGCTTTTTTCAAAAAACGGCGAAGTTTTTTATGATTTTATGGCAGGTATCGCGGTTAACGCGCTGGGATACGGTCATAAAAAATACACCGATGCGCTGAAAAATCAAATTGACAAGCTCATTCACACGTCGTCGCTTTATTACATTGAAAATCAGGCGGCCGCGGCAAAAATGCTCGTTGAAATGTCGGTATTTGACAAGTGCTTTTTCGCAAACAGCGGTGCCGAGGCGAACGAAGGCGCGATAAAGCTTGCGAGAAAATATTTCTATAATAAAGGCATTGACAAATACGAAATTATTTCGCTTAAAAATTCGTTTCACGGACGTACGGTGACCACCGCGACCGCGACGGGACAGGAAAAATACAGAAAACCGTATTCACCGCTCACGCCGGGGTTTGAATATGCCGAAATCAACAATATCGGCAGTGTGAAAGAGAAAATTACACCGCACACCGCGGCGGTTATGCTTGAATTTATTCAGGGCGAAAGCGGAGTTAACGTCTGCACGGCGGAATTTATCGAGGGAATTAAAAAGCTTTGCGCCGAAAACAATATTTTGCTTATTGCCGATGAGGTTCAGACGGGAATGGGCAGAACGGGCAAAATGTTTGCGTATGAGCATTACAATATCGAGCCTGATATTATGACGCTTGCAAAAGCGCTGGGCGGAGGCGTTCCGATAGGCGCACTGCTTGCAAAAGACGAAATCGCGTCAGCGTTCACGCCGGGCGACCACGGCACAACGTTCGGCGGAAACCCTTTATGCACGGGCGCGGCGATTGCGGTTATGAATATTTTTAAAGATGAAAAAATCGTTGAAAACAGCGCGGAAAACGGCAAATATTTTATGGAAAAACTCAAAAATCTTCCGCAAAAATTCATAAGCGAAATAAGAGGAAAAGGGCTTATGATAGGCGTTCAGTTCAGCTCGCCGATTGCAGGAGAAATTAAAGCGAAACTTTTTGAAAACCATATTCTTGTCGGCGCGGTGGGGGGCGATATTCTGCGTATTTTACCGCCTCTTATCATCACGAAAGACGAAATAGATTTGTTTGTGAATACGCTTGAAAAAATTTTAACGGAGGAATTTTAAAATGGAACATTTAATCAGCTTAAACGATCTTACACAAAAGGAAATTTTTGATATTTTAACGGTTGCGGAAAAGCTTAAGGACGAAAATAAAAAGGGCATAACGCATCACATTCTCGATGGCAAAACGCTGGGTATGATTTTCTCGAAATCGTCCACGCGCACAAGGGTGTCGTTCGAGGTCGGTATGTATCAGCTCGGCGGTCACGCGCTGTTTTTAAGCTCGAATGACATTCAGCTTGGACGCGGTGAGTGCATTTACGACACCGCAAACGTGCTTTCGCGCTATCTTGACGGAATTATGATAAGAACGTTTGCGCACAGCGACGTTATCGAGCTTGCAAAATACGGTCAAATTCCCGTAATCAACGCGCTCACAGACTATCTCCACCCGTGTCAGGTGCTTGCCGATTTGCTCACAATCAAGGAGCATAAAGGCACGCTTAAAGGTCTTAAGCTTGCGTATCTCGGCGACGGCAACAATATGGCAAATTCGCTTTTGTACGGCTGCACAAAGGTTGGTATGAACATCTCGGTTGCGTCACCCGAAAAATACACCTGCCCGAGCGAGGTTATAGAAAACGCGAAAAACACCGCGAAAGAAACGGGCGTGACGGTTGAAATCACGACCGACGCGAAATCGGCAATAAAAGACGCGGACGTTGTGTATACCGACACGTGGATAAGTATGGGTCAGGAGGACCAGAAAGCCGAAAAAATCAAGTTGTTCGGCGGTTATCAGGTTAACAAGGAATTGTTCTCGCTCGCAAAAGACGACGCAATTTTCCTCCATTGTCTGCCGGCGTACAGAGGTTATGAGGTCACCGAGGACGTTATCGACGGCAAAAATTCGGTTATTTTTGATGAGGCAGAAAACCGTCTGCACGCGCAGAAAGCCGTTATGGCGCTTCTTATGGGAAAAGAAAAAACGGTTGAGAAATATTTGAAATAAACGGTTAGTTTGACGGGACAAAAACAGATAAGGAGAAAATTAAAATGGTAAACGCAGGGTTTGAAATCCGCAACGCGAGCGCGGACGACGCGGAAATGATACAAAAAATCACGCACGAGGCGTTTTCGTCATATGTAAAACTTGCAAATATCGACGGTTCGATTGCCGCGCTGGACGAGTCGCTTGACGACATTAAAAAGGATATAGGCGAAAAAATCGTGCTTGTCGCATACATCAACGGCGAGGTTGTGGGAAGCGTCCGCGTTGCCAAAACCGGTGACGACACCGCATATTTAAGCCGTTTCGGAGTGAGTCCGAAATTCCAAAACCTCGGCATAGGCAAGGCTCTTATGAATTTGGTGGACATCAATATGCGCGTTCTCGGCGTAAAAAAACTTTATCTTCACACCGGCTCAAAAATTTCGTCACTGGTGACTTTCTACTACGGCAGAGGCTTTTATGTGGAGTCCACAAGCACCGACCGCGGATACATAAGGGCGCAGATGTGCAAGGAATACAAATAATCTGTTAAAAACAGACGGTTTAGCCGCTCCTCAATAAGAAAGCATTGGTTTTGAAGCCGTCTTTTAAATTCATACTGCGTCAAAAACCTGCCATATGCGTCAGCATAATGACAGGTTTTATTTCTTGTCTGAATTGTAAAATCCGATATTCAAAACTGCCTGCACCTTAAAAACAATATTTTTTGATGAATTTCAAGGCAAAAAAGCGAGTAATCCTGACGGATTGCGAGCTTTTTTAACGCAGAAAGGCGCGAAAAATATGTCTTTAAGGCAATGTTGTCTTATCGAGGAGTGGCTCTTCGTCTGTTTTTTGTGCGCAAAAGATTGACGGCACGGGGATAAAATGGTATAATAAATAATTAAATATAATTTTTTGGAGAGAATTTATATGCTACTGGCAAACGAATGGTCGGACTACGCGTTAATAGACTGTGCAAACGGAGAAAAACTTGAAAAATGGGGCAGTTTCACCCTGGTGCGCCCCGACCCTCAAATCATCTGGCCTCAAAAACAGCACAAAGCGGAGTGGGAAAAGTGCGACGCGCACTATCACCGCAGTAAATCGGGCGGAGGAAGCTGGGAATACAACAAAAAACTTCCCGGCGCGTGGCAGATTAAATATAAAAATTTAACCTTCAACGTTAAGCCTATGGGCTTTAAGCACACGGGAATTTTCCCCGAACAGGCGGTTAACTGGGACTTTATAGACGAAAAAATCAAAAACGCAAACCGTGACATAAAGGTGTTGAATCTTTTCGCTTATACGGGCGGTGCAACAGTTGCGGCGGCGAAGGCGGGCGCGTCGGTGGTGCACGTTGACGCGGCGAAAGGTATGGTTTTGTGGGCAAAGGAAAACGCGGTATCGTCGGGGCTTGCAGATGCGCCGATACGCTATATTGTCGACGATGTTATAAAATTTGTGTGCCGTGAAATAAGGCGCGGAAACAAATATGACGCGATAATTATGGACCCTCCGACCTACGGCAGAGGTCCGAACGGCGAGGTTTGGAAGTTTGAGGACGAGCTCTATCCGCTCATTGAAAAGTGTATGAGCCTTTTGTCGGACAATCCGCTTTTTATGATTGTAAATTCCTACACGTCAAACGTGTCGTCAACGGTGGTTAAAAACGTTCTGGAGCTTTCGGCAAAGGCAAAATTCGGCGGATATGTCACCAACGACGAAATTGCAATTCCCGTGAAAAATTCGGGAATTTGCCTGCCGTGCGGAGCGGCAACGAGATGGATTTCAAAATAATTTTACATTTTAAAGGTTGTGCATAAATTGATTAAAACCGAAAACCTCACCTTTTGGTTTGAGGAGGAGCAAAACGAGGAAAACTTAATATTAAAGGGCATTGACCTTGAAATAAAAGACGGCGAATTTTTGTGCATTTTGGGTCACAACGGTTCGGGAAAATCCACGCTGGCAAAGCATTTCAACGCGATTTATCTTCCGCGCGGAGGACGTGTTTTGGTGGACGGAACAGACACAAAATGCGAAGAAAAAATTTGGGATATACGCCAAAACACCGCTATGGTGTTCCAAAATCCCGACAATCAGATTGTTGCGACAATCGTTGAGGAAGACGTGGCTTTTGCCGCGGAAAATCTCGGCGTCGCGCCCGAGGAAATCCGTAAGAGGGTGGACTATGCGCTTGAGGCGGTTGGAATGACGAAGTTTAAAAAACACGCACCGCATCTTTTGTCGGGCGGTCAGAAACAGAGAGTTGCAATCGCCGGAGTTATTGCAATGAAGCCGAAAACGATAGTTTTTGACGAGCCGACCGCGATGCTCGACCCTATCGGACGGCGCGAGGTTATGAAAACAATAAAACGCTTAAATTCCGAGTTCGGTATGACCATTGTGCTGATTACGCACAATATGGACGAGGCGGCTATGGCGGACAGAATTGTGGTTATCGATGACGGAAAAATTGTGCACAGCGGAAAACCGCGCGCCGTTTTTGCGGACGTGGAAAAAATGAAGTCGCTCGGGCTGGACACTCCGCAGGTGACGAGTCTTGTGTATCTTCTGCGCAAAGAGGGCATTGATATAAAAAGCGACATTTTAGAGGTTGACGAGTGTGTTGAGGAGATTTTAAAATTATGTCAATAAGGGTTGAAAATTTAGTTCACATATATTCAAAAGGCACGCCGTTTGAAAAGACCGCGCTCGATAACGTCAGTTTTGAAATACCCGACGGCGATTTTGTGGGCATTATAGGGCACACGGGTTCGGGAAAATCCACGCTTATCCAGCATCTTAACGGGCTTGTCAAGGCGGACAGCGGTAAAATTTACATAGACGGCGAGGATATTACGCAAAAGAGTGTAAATCTTACGAAAATCCGCGGCAAAGTGGGGATTGTGTTTCAGTATCCCGAATATCAGCTTTTTGAAGAAACGGTTTACAAAGATATTGCGTTCGGACCCAATAACCTGGGTTTTTCGGCGGACGAAACCGACAAAATCATTCACGAGGTTATAAAGCTTGTGGGACTTAAAGAAAGCGTCTTAAATTCGTCGCCGTTCGAGCTTTCGGGCGGTCAGAAAAGGCGCGTTGCGCTTGCAGGCGTTATTGCAATGAACCCCGAAATTCTCATTTTGGACGAGCCGACGGCAGGTCTTGACCCCAAAGGCAGAGATGAAATTTTGGGTCAGATAAAAAGACTTCACGACGAAAAGGGAATTACCGTCGTGTGGATTTCGCACAGTATGGAGGACGTTGCGAAAATCGCCAAAAACGTTATGGTTATGGCGGACGGCAAGCTTATTATGCACGCGAGCGTTGACGATGTGTTTAAAAACGCCGAATTGCTGGAGAAAAACGGTCTTTCCGTTCCGCAGATTAACAAGGTTGTGCGAAAACTTAAAGAAAAAGGAATTGACCTCGGCGAAAATATTTATACCGTTGAAAAGGCAAAAAATGCGGTTTTAAATTACATTAAGGGGGAAAGAAATGCTTAACGATATAACTCTCGGACAATTTTTCCCCGTAGATTCGCCCATTCACAAGCTTGATCCGCGCGTGAAAATTATGTCGTCGCTTGCGTATATCATTGCGGTGTTTTTCGCAAAAGGCTTCACCGGCTATCTTTTCGTTGCGGTGTTCACCTATAGCGTAATTCTTATGTCAAAAGTGCCGTTAAAGCTTTATTTAAAAGGGCTTAAACCGCTTATATTCATAATAATTTTCACGTCGGCGATAAACCTTTTTATGACCGACGGAAAAATCGCACAGATAGGCTCGGTTCCGCTTAAATTCGGGATTTTTAAAATCACGGTTGAGGGCATTGACACGGCGGTGAAAATGACACTGCGCCTGATATTTTTGGTTGCCGGCACGTCGGTTTTGACGTTCACCACCTCGCCGATTGTGCTTACCGACGGTATCGAAAGCCTGCTTTCGCCGTTCAAAAAAATCGGCGTCCCGGCGCACGAGCTTGCTATGATGATGTCCATTGCGATAAGGTTTATCCCCACGCTTTTGGAGGAAACCGACAAAATTATGAAGGCGCAGGCGTCGCGCGGTGCGGACTTTGAAAACGGCAGTGTGATAAAGAGAATTAAAGCGCTTGTGCCGATTTTGGTGCCGCTTTTTATAAGCTCATTTCGCCGTGCGGACGAGCTGGCGCTGGCTATGGAGTGCCGATGTTACCGCGGAGGAAAAGGCAGAACGCGCCTTAAAACGCTCAAAATCGCGCCGATTGACTATATCGCGTGCGCGTTTATGCTTGTTTTTATCGTCGGAATAGGCACGATTGCTCTTTTTGTGAGGGTGTAATTTATGCGAAATTTACTGCTTTATCTTGAATACGACGGCACGAATTATCACGGCTGGCAAATTCAGCCCGAGGACATAACCGTGCAGAAAACGGTTGAGGACGCGGTATTTAAGATTTTTAAAGAAAAAATAAGCGTCACGGGTTGCAGCCGAACCGACGCAGGCGTTCACGCGAAAAAATACGCGTTAAGCTTTTTCACCGAGTGCAAAATTCCGGCTGAAAGGGTCGCGGTTGCGCTTAACACTGCACTTCCGTATGACGTGCGCGCGCTGTACTGCACCGAGGTAGGCGAAAACTTTCACGCGCGGTTTGACACCGTTTCAAAAACGTATCAATATATCATTAACAACGGAAAATACGATGTTTTTATGCGCAATTACTGCTGGACGGTCAAAAGTGCGCTCGATATAGAAAAAATGCGCAGTTCGGCGAAATATTTTTTGGGAAAACACGATTTCAAATCGTTTATGACGGGGGAAAAAGATGTCACTGTGAGAAACGTTTTTTCGCTTGACATAACAGAAAACGGCGATTTTATAAATATATTCATATCGGCGGACGGATTTTTATATAATATGGTAAGAATTATCGTCGGCACGCTCAAAAAAATAGGCGAGGGAAAGCTTGACGGCGAAAAAATTCCCGAAATAATTCTTGCACGCGACAGAAGTCTTGCGGGCGAAACCGCCCCTCCGCAGGGACTTTACCTCTATGATGTGAAATACGAAGTATCGGAGATTTTAAAATGAACGAAAAGGGAAAAATCGGAATTAAAATTTTAATGGTAATTTTGATTGTCATTCTTGCATCTGTGCTGGTTTACGTAAACCAAACGCCCGTTTTTTTCACAAAGGCAATCAGGCTTTTCAACAAAAATTACGAATACAAAACCCCTACCGTGGAGCTTGGAAGCACCGAGGGAACCTTTGTTACGGCTCTTTCCGACGCGCGTGCGGTTATCGGCACAAAAGAGGGAATTAACGTTTATTCCCATTCGCTAAAAAGCGAAAAAAGCGCGGGTTTTTCGGGCGAAAATCCCGTTATTAAGCACAACGGCGACAAAATTCTGGTGTTTCACAAAGGCTCGGAAAAAGCGTTTTTTATGAACGGCAAAAAAAATATTCCCATAACCGCAAGCGGAAATATTTTAACGGGCGCGGTGAACGAAAACGGATATTTTGCGCTTCTCACCGAGGAAAAGGGCTTTAAGGCGGAAATTGTTGTGTACGACAAAAACGGCGAGGAGTTTTACAAGTGGCACAGCGCCGAGAATTTTGTGACCGACATAACACTTTCGCCGTCAAATACAGCATTTGCGGCGTCGGCGCTCGACTATTCGGACGGCGCGTTAAAAAGCAAACTTCTTATTTTTGACACGACGCAAGAGGAACCGAAAATCACTGACGCAAACGAAAATTTCACACAGATTGAGTTTATCGGACGTTCAAAAATCGCGGTTGTTTCGAACAACGCGGTGTCGGTTTATTCGACGGGCGGAAACAGGCTTTGGCAACATTCTTTCGGAAGCAAAACGGTTTTTGCATATAAAATCAAGGACGGAAAAATTGCCGCGGCGGCAGGCGACAGCAACCTCGGCACCGAAACGCTGGACGTTTTGATGTTCAACGACGGCGGAAAAGCGGTTGTAAATTTCAAAAACAAGGGCGAGGCGGTGTGCCTCGACATCTTGGGAAACGACGTTCTCATTGCAGGCAAAAGGTATATGCGCGTCGCTGGCAACAAGGAAAAATCGTATATTAAAACGGGAAAAGACATTGTTTCGGCACAGTTTTTCGGCAACAACAAAACCGCGCTCGTACATTCGGGCGCGCTGGTTCAGCTTGAATATTTTGATTAGCCGGCAGGAGGGCGGATTATGGCGGATATTGTAATTATCGTTTTTATCGCGGTGTTTCTGATGATTGGCTATAAAAAAGGACTGGTCATCACACTGCTTAATATGTGCTCGTATCTCGTTTCGTCGCTCGCGGTGTTTATATTTTTTAAACCCGTGCATACATATCTTTGCGAAAGCGAGGTCGGCAAAAGCGTTGCTAAAACGGTGAGCGAAAAAATCGCGGAGCGTTTTTCGGGAGTGAGTGTTTTAAACCTTCCTTTGCCGTTGATTTTAAAAAGCGGAACGCGCGAGGGCGAGGTTATCGCGCAGAGCAGTGCGGCGGAAATCATCGCGCAAAACGTGACAAACGCGCTGCTTTTGGTGGTTACGTTCGTTTTGCTTTATTTTGTGATAAAACTTGTTATAAAATTTGTGCGCGCACCGCTTTCGGCGGTAACGTCGCTGCCGATATTAAAACAGGCAAACAAGCTCGGCGGTGCGGTTGTCGGCGCGGCAATGGGATTTTTGTGGCTGTACGTTTTAACTGCGCTGATTGCAGCATTTTCGTTTGCCGATGCGGTTGCACCGATTGCGGGCGCGGTTTCAAATTCACAGATTATGGGATTTTTGTATGAAAACAATTTTCTTTTAAACTTTATAAAAATATAAAAAATACGGCAGTGGTATTTGAATTTGAATTTTCAAAAATTTCAAATAATACTGCCGTTTTTTGAAATAAAGAGTACACCGCTTTTAATTCTCCTCTTTTCCGCATTTGTCAGCGCGTGTTTGAAAGCATCTGTCATATTTTTTGTAATGCAGGTATTTGCATATTTTCACTTCCTTTAATTTTTAAACTTACACTTTTATTTTAACACAATTTTTAATGGTTGACAGTGATAAAAATTTGGTGTATGATGAAAAAAACGGAATTTTGGAGGAAAATATGAATATAAATGACATTTTAGCACTCGGCGAAAATGAAAAACCGCTCGATAATCTTGTTACCGACGGCGGTTTCTGCTCGATTTTCAGAACAATCTGCTGTGTGGGCGACTCGCTTTCGAGCGGAGAATTTGAGGGCACAAACGACGAGGGAAACAAAACTTATCACGATTTTTACGAATATTCTTGGGGACAGTTTATAGCACGTGCGGCAGGGTGCAAGGTATATAATTTTTCAAGAGGCGGTATGACGGCTAAATGGTATTGTGAAACCTTTGCGGACGAAAACGGCTTGTGGGACAAAAACAAGGCAGGTCAAGCTTACATAATAGCGCTCGGCGTTAACGATTTGAATTTGACGGCGAACAAAACAATCGGCACAACCGACGATGTTTGCCTTGACGACTACACCAAAAATGCCGACACCGTCACGGGCTGGTATGCGAGGGTTATTCAGCGTTACAAAATCATTTCGCCCGATGCGAAATTCTTTTTCGTGACGCTCCCGAGAAACGACAAAACCGATGAAAATTCGGTGAAAGTAAGGGCGCGATTTACCGAGTTTAACAAGATTTTAAGAGAATTTACTAAAATTTTTGACAATTCGTATGTTATAGATTTGGAAAAATATTTTCCCGTTATGGACGACGATTACAGAAAGAGATTTTACCTCGGCGGACATCTTAATCCGATGGGATATATTCTCACCGCGAAGGTGATTTCGTCGTATATCGACTATATTGTGCGTCACAATTATGCCGATTTCAAACAGGTCGGATTTATAGGAACACCGTATAAAAACACGGTTGACAAATAAAAAAATCAGGGAGGATTTCTCCCTGATTTTTTTTGTTATATCATAGCCAAAATCATAAACGCAGCCGGCGTAATTATCAGCGCGGCGACGTTTGATATAAGCGCAATGCACGCGCCGAGGGTGGAATTAAGCCCTTTCGACGCAGGCACAACGATGCTGTTCAATCCTGCCGGCATTGCCATCATTCCCGCCGATATTATAATCACCGTTTTGTCAAAGCCCAAAAGATAAAGCGCGAGCGCCGTGCAGAAAGGTATAAACACCATTCTCACAAACAGAGTGAGATAAACTCTCACGTTTGTGAACGCTTTTTTGAGCGGAAGAGACGACAAAACGTAGCCTGCCAAAATCATAGACATAGGCGCCATACAGTTTTGCGCGTTCTGCACCGCCGTTGACATAACTTTGGGCAGTTTTATGCCGAATATTCCGAACACAATTCCCACCGCCGTTGCAACGATGGGCGGATTTAAAAGTGATTTGAACGAAAGCTTTGTTTTTGTCGGATCGAGAATGTAAAATCCCAGAACGTAGCACACAATGTTGCCGACAAGCATAAACATCATCGCATAGTAGAGCCATTCCTCACCGTAAAGCGCCAAAATGAGCGGATAGCCGAAATATGTATAATTCGGAAACATCACCGTGTATGCGTATACTCCGCGCTCGAATTTGTCTTTTGTCATAAGCTTTGCCCACAAAAAGCCGAGCGCGATTTCAAATATCATCACAAATGCGCCGATTATCACAAAATTTATGTTCTTAAAAAGCGACGTTATGTTAAACTGTGTTGCAAACGTGTTAAAGCACATTGCAGGCAGAAAAACCCAAACCAAAAGATTTGAAATCACACCGCCGGCACTGTCGTTTAAAAGCTTTCCCTTTTTCGCAAAATAGCCGATTAAAAGGAATATAAACATCATTAAAACTTGATTTAGAGTTATTCCGAAGGTTTGCGCCATTATATTTCCCTTTCAAAAATCAGTCGTGAAATTCGTCTGCGGTAATCATTGTTCCGATACCTTTTTTTGTAAATATTTCCAGTAAAATTGAGTGGAGAATACGTCCGTCAATGATATGAACCCTTTTAACGCCGTGCGAAACGGCATCTTTACAGCTTAAAATTTTGGGAATCATACCGCCCGAAATTACGCCTTTTTCAATATATCCGTCCACCTCGTCGGTAGGAATAACGGGCATAACCTCGCCCTCTTTGTCTTTTACACCGTCAACGTCGGTGAGATAGATAAGCTTTTCCGCCTTAAGCGCCTTTGCAACCTCCGCCGCAACGGTGTCGGCGTTGATGTTGTAGCTCTGACCGTTTCCGTCAACTCCGACGGGCGCGATAACGGGAATATATTCGTCGTCGGTGAGAAGTTTTATCACCTTTGTGTTGATTTTTTCAACCTCGCCCACAAAGCCGATGTCCTCTTTTTTACCGTCAACATAGGTGTAGAGCTTTTTGCACTCAATAAGTTTTCCGTCAAGACCGCAAAGACCTATCGCCTTACCGCCTTTTGCGTTCAAAAGCGACACAATTTCTTTGTTGGTTTTGCCCACAAGCACCATCTGCGCAATGTGCATTGTGTCCTCGTCGGTCACGCGCAGACCGTTTATAAATTTGCTCTCAACGTGATACGTTTTGAGCGCGTTTGAAATGTCGGGACCGCCGCCGTGAACGAGCACGGGGTTTAAGCCGACGAATTTCAAAAGCACAACGTCCTCGATTACGCTTTTTTTCAGCTCGTCGTTTATCATAGCGTTTCCGCCGTATTTTATAACGATTGTTTTTTTGTAGAGTTTTTGAATGTAGGGAAGCGCCTCAACCAGTATGCCTGCTTTTTTTATAAGACCTTCGGTGTAAGAATCCATCATAAATAAAAACCTCCGTTCGCAATACCGCATTTTTCGTCAAGACCGAACATAATGTTCATATTCTGCACCGCCTGACCTGCCGCGCCCTTGAAAAGATTGTCAATCGCACTTGACACAACAACCCTTTTGAGCCTTTTGTCAACCTTAAAGCCGATGTCGATAAAATTGCTTCCGGCAACGTGATTTGTTTCGGGCAGAGCGTCTTTTAAAACGCGCACAAAATATTCGCCCTTGTAGAAGTCGGCAAAAATTTTGTATATGTCGTCATCGGTATAATCGCCGTTCAAATTTGCATAACTTGTGGCGAGTATTCCGCGTTTTAACGGCACAAGGTGAGGGGTGAACGACACCAAAATCTCCTCGCCGGCAATGAGCGAAAGTTCCTGTTCGATTTCCGACGTGTGGCGGTGCGTTGCAATTTTGTACGCGCGCATATTTTCGGTACATTCGCAAAAGCTGTAGTCAAGATTTGTGGTTCTGCCGGCGCCCGTAACACCCGATTTTGCGTCGATTATGATGTTTTTCGTGTCAACGGCTTTTGCGTTTAAAAGCGGTGCGAGCGCCATAATCGAGCAGGTGGTGTAACAGCCGGGATTGCCGATAATATCGGCATTTTTAATTTCCGAGCGGTGCAGTTCGCACAGTCCGTAAACCGATTTTTTCAAAAGCTTTGGACAGTCGTGCGGTGCGCCGTACCATTTTTCGTAAACTTTTTCGTCGTTATAGCGAAAATCTCCGCTCAAATCAATGATTTTCACACCGGCGTCATACAGCGAAGGGATAACCTCTTTGGACGCGCCGTGCGGAAGCGCGGTGAAAACAACGTCGCATTTTTCCTTGATTTGCGCAATATCGACTTCACTCAAAACAATATCGCAAACGCCTTTTAAATTTGGGTAAACGTCCGAAATTTTTTTGCCCGCATATGTCTTTGACGCCGCAAATGTAATTTCCGCCGTAGGGTGGTTTGAAAGTATGCGCACCGTTTCAATTCCCGCATAACCCGTTGCGCCCAAAACTCCTGCTCTTATCATAATTTTCGCCTTCTTTTTAATATTTTTTAAAAAATGTGAAAATAATTTTCATTTTAATACATTGTTGTTAGTCTATTATCCCACATCTTACCGCAAAAATCAACACATCAGCGCCTTATTTATGCAATATGCACACATAGGTGTGTGTCAAAGTTGTTTTTATGGTTATTTTGTATTTTTATGCAATGTTATGCGCATAAAAATACATTTTTGTATATGCGTTTTTTCGACCTTTTTATTGTTTGCACTGTGATAAAATATCGGTATGGGAGGGCGGTTTATGACAGTTTACATAGATGTTTTGTTTGTGATAAATTTTGTTGTAAATTATGTGCTTTTGCTTATAACGGGCAAAATTATGCGGCGCGAAAAATCGTACATACGGCTTGTTTCGGCGGCAATTATCGGCGCGCTCTACGCGTGTTTTATGTTTTTTCCGCAGATAAAATTTTTGTACGGGTGCGCGTTTAAAATAATCGCCTCGTTTTTGCTGATACTCATTGCATACGGCGCAAAAAACGCGGTGCTGACAGTGAAAACCGCGTTTGTGTTTTATCTTTCGTCGTTTCTGTTCGGCGGTGTCACGCTCGCGCTTTTCTATTTCACCGACGCAGGGTTAAAGTACGGCGGAGCGCTTAACAACGGCATTTTTTACTTTGAACTGCCGTGGAAAATTTTGTTTTTCTCCTGTCTTGTTGCGTACATCGCGGTGAAAACGGGATTTGCGATATACAAGCGCGACAAAAACCTGTCGTATCGGCGCATAAGGGTGGAAATCTGCCGAAACAGCGCGGAACTGAACGCGCTGGTGGACACGGGAAATTTGCTTATCGACCCGATAACAAATTCTCCCGTGGTGGTTGCCGAGCTTGAGAGCGTAAAAAAACTTTTGCCCGGCGCGCTTATCGAAGTTTTCCGCGAAAAAAAGGAAAACGACCTTGAAACGGTGTCGGAGGCGGTTAAAAACACCGATTTTGAAAGGCGCATACGGATGATACCGTTTACCTCGCTCGGCGCAGAAAACGGCATAATGCTGGGGTTTAAGCCCGACAGTATCACCGTGGGAAAAAGCGTTGTTTCAAACGTCTGCATAGGAATTTGCGCAAGACCGCTTTCAAACGGTCATTCGTACAACGCGCTGATAAGCCCCGAAGCTTTGCATATTCCGTCGGCAAACCAAAACAGTTTTAATTTTTAAAACACTTGAAACGGAGGATTTTTAGGTGAAAATTAGAGAAATTTTTTCATACATACTGCGCCTTTTAAGACGCGGAGAAGTGCATTATATCGGCGGTTCGCTCACTTTGCCGCCGCCTCTTTCAAAAGAGGAGGAGGAAAAATACATAGCACGTCTTGACGAAAACAACAAGGACGTGAAAAATATTTTAATCGAGCACAATCTGCGCCTTGTTGTGTATATCGCAAAAAAATTCGAGAACACAAACGTCGGCGCGGAGGACTTAATTTCAATCGGCACAATCGGGCTTATCAAGGCGATAAACACGTTTAAACCCGACAAAAAAATCAAGCTTGCAACCTATGCGTCGCGGTGTATTGAAAACGAAATTCTGATGTATCTGCGCAAAAACAGCAACCGCAAGGTTGAAATTTCAATCGACGAACCGCTTAACGTTGACTGGGACGGCAACGAACTGCTTTTGTCCGATATTCTCGGCACCGACGCAGACGTGGTGTGCCAGAACATTGAAAACGAGGTGGACAAAGAGCTTTTGCTCATTGCGCTCGACAAGCTTTCACCGCGCGAAAAACGCATAATGGAACTCCGTTTCGGCGTGCGCGGTGCGGCGGCAAAGACACAGAAAGAGGTTGCAAATATGCTCGGAATTTCGCAGTCGTACATTTCGCGCCTTGAAAAACGCATAATCGTTCGGCTGAAAAAAGAGATTACAAAAATGATATAGGAAAATATTGTGCGTTGCCCGATATGCGCAAAATCTGATATAATTTGAGATATACAAAAACATATCGGGGGTTCACATATGAAAAAATTCTTGGCTTTAATCTGTGCGCTTGCACTTTGTATGTCTGCATTTTCGGCGGGCGCGGAGGGGTTTACATCTCTTTCTTATCTTTCGGACACCGACGGTCACTGGGCGGAAAAATACATTGACGAGCTGTTTGATATGGGCATTATGGCAGGTGACAACGGCAATTCGCGCGCCGAGGAAAACATAACGCGCGGTGAATTTTGCGCGCTGATAACCCGTGCGCTTTACGACGTTGATTTATTTGACGGTACGGTGGATTTTCCCGACGTTAAAAAGAACGATATTTTTTACAAAAACATCGGAATTGCGGTGCAAAACGGCATTATAAAGGGTGACGAACGGGGATATTTTAACGGTGACAAAAATATCACTCGCGAAGAAATCGTCATAATAACTGCGCGTGTGCTTGCCGACAAGGACGCTTACAAAAAGACGGATTTTAAGGATATTTCGTCAAAATATCTCTATCTTGACGAGCTTGAAAAGGTGTACGGGCTCGGAATAATTTCGGGCGACGAAAACAAAAATTTCAATCCGCAGGGCTTTGCTTTGCGCTCGGAGTGTGCAAAAATGATTTATTTGACAAAAGGAAACCACGGAAAAGCCGACCCTGTGACGAGCGTTTTAAAGTCGGCGGAAAACTACGTTGTCACGGGCAACGGCATAGATACAAGCGGTGCGGAAAGCACGGAAAATGTTTACAGAGATGAGGCTGCGGACTACGCGTACTCGCTCGGCTTTACCGCGGACAGAACGGTTGAAAATGTTAAAATTTCTGACTATGAAGTGAAAAATTCCACCGCATACGCAAAGTTTTCGTATGATATAAGTTTTGATGCAAAATACAGTGACGGGAGCGGAAAAATGCGCGTATACACGGGCGAAACGACCGTGAAAATGATGAGAAAAAACGGTAAATGGACGGTTTATAAAACCGAAGAAAGCTTGAAATTAAAGGAAAAAATCAACCTTACGTGGGAGGTGCTCGGCGGTGTTCCGTCGTATGCGCCCGACGGTGTGAACGTCGTGTCGCCGACGTGGTACGAAATTATTTCGGACAACAGTTACAAAAATTCCGAAACCGTTTATCAGGATAAGCAAACGACGCTGAAAATCACCGACAAATCGAGCGCACAGTATCTTGATTATGCGCAGAAAAACGGCTATGACGTGTGGATTGCGTACCGAAACAATTTTAATTCATCCGACACCGCAAAATTTCTAAACAGCGGCAGCGCGAAAAATTCGGCGGTTAGGTTTTTGATTAAAGGTCTTGCGGAAACAAAGGCGGACGGCATTAACATTGATTTTGAAAATATGAGAGACAAATACGCGTTTGCAAACCACGTCCGCGCCGTGTCGCTTGCACTGCGCAGACTCGGACTTGTGACGAGCGTTGATATTAACAAATACGACAAAACGGGCGGAAACTGGTCGCTGTGCTACGACCGCGATAAACTCGGTGTTTATGCCGATTACACGGCAATTATGGCGTACGACCAAAACGGGAACTGGAGCAAAACGAGCGGACCCGTTGCAGGGCTTGACTGGGCGGAAGATGTCGTGAAAACCACGCTTAATGAGGTCGGTGCGGATAAGCTGATTTTGGGTGTGCCGTTTTATGTCCGCATTTGGCAGGAAAAGAACGGCAAGGTTGTGAAATCAAGTGCCGTGTCGATGGATTACGCGAAAAAAACCGCGTCGGAAAACGGCGCAAACGTGCGCTATGACGCGAAAATAGGGCAGAATATTTACACTTGGCCGGACGGAGAATATGACTATAAAATTTATATGGAGGACGAAACGTCGATAAAAAATAAAATTTCGCTTGTCGGAAAATATTCGCTTGCAGGTGTTGCGTCTTGGCGCAGAGGCTTTGAAAGCGCGGATATTTGGCAAGTGATAAAAGAAGGAATTTAATTCAAGAGAATAACGACGACCTATTGTTGATATGATATGATTGTCATAAGGGTCAAGGGCGGAGCATTGCTCCCAAAAGGAGTTTGTATACTTTGGAAAAAATGTAGGGGACGATGCCCGCATCGTCCCGTTAACATCGTCCCGTTATCTTCTCATATCCTCCAAAATTTTATAAGGGATTTTCAAATTTCCCAAACCTGTGCCTATCTCAATGTGCGGTTTCATTGCACCGTGAAAATCCGTACCGCCCGAAATCTTAAGACCGAGCCGTTTTGCAAGGTCAAGATATTTTTTGTGCATTTCGGGCGTGTATTCGGTGTAAAATCCCTCAATGCCGTCAAGACCTGCATTTTTGAGCGACTTTATAAATTTAAAAAGGTCATCATCGGTGCGTTTCATAAGGTGTAAATGCGCCGCAAACGCCATACCGCCGGCGTTTTTTATAATTTTCACCGCCTCCTCGGCAGTGATTTTCTGATTGGACGAATAACCGCCCTTTCCGCTTGAAAGGTACTTGTCAAACGCTTCTTTCACGCTTTTGACGTATCCTTTGTTCATCATAACGCGCGCAAAATGCGCACGTCCCACCGTACCGCCCCCGGACAGCTTTTCCGCCTCGGCAAGCGATACGTCAAAACCCATTTTTATAAGATTTTGTTCAACTTCCCTGTTGCGCTCGCACCGCACTCTTTTAAGGTCGGCAAGTTCTTTTTGCAGATTTTCGTTGTCAACGTCGATAAAATATCCCAAAATGTGCGTTTCGGTTTTGGATTTCGCCGAAAGTTCAATCCCCGTTACAACCTCGATATTTTCTCTTTTTCCCGTTAAAACCGCCTCTTTCACGCCGTCCGTCGTGTCGTGGTCGGTGAGCGCGATTGCCGAAAGTCCGTGATTTTTTGCGTACATAACAAGCTCGGACGGCGAAAGCGAGCCGTCCGATTTATTTGAATGTGTATGAAGGTCGATAAGTTTTTCCATACTAATTTTCTTCCTTATATTTTTTCATATATTCAGCCGTCGAGCCGTAGTTAAACACCTCAACCGCCTTTGCAAGTTGGTCGTCAATTTCAACCTCGCACTGCTTTAAAACCTCCTCGATTTTAAGCTGGGTGGTGAAATCGAGCACGCCGTAGGGGTAAAGTCCCGTCATCTGCTGAAAATCTTTAACCGCGTAATACATATTTTCGTCAAATTCATCGTTGGGAATTTCAACGAAAAATCCGAGCGCGTCAAGACGCTGTTTAAAGCACAAAACGTCCTCGCCCGTGTCGCCCTGCGACAAAATTCTGTCGTGAACAAGGGGCGCGTAATATTTTCTGTCATACTTCACAACGCGGTTTTTAAGGTAAATGTCGGGCGTAATTCCCACACCGTTTATGTGACGTCCGCCCGCGGTGAGATATTCCGAGTCGGTGAGCCTTACGCCTCCGCCCGAAACAATTCTGCTCACAAGCTGTTTTGTGCCCTTGCCGTACGACTGCTCGCCTATCGCAATGCCGACGTTTGTATCCTGAACCGCACCGGCAAAAGCCTCCGACGCGCTTGCACTGTTGCCGTTTATCAGCGCGATGATGTCGTATTTCGGGTTTTCAAGGTCGGAGTCAAACGAAAAATTCTTTTTCGGGTCTTTGTATTCAAATGAAATAATCGGACCTTTCGGGAAAAGCATATTGCCGATTTTCACAAGCTCGGCAAGCGAACCGCCGGGGTTGCTGCGCAAATCGAAAATCACCTTTGTGATGCCGAGAGTGTCAAAATAGGAAAGCGCCTCGGATATAAAATCGGAGCTGTGTCCCTCGAACGAATACAAAAGTATGTAGCCGATTTTGCCGTCGATAACGTCGTAAAATCCCGATTCGTCGTTCACAAGGTCACGTTTCATACTGAACGTCATATTTTCGCCGTCGCGGATTAAATCGACCGAAACCTCACTGCCTTGCTCGCCGATAATGTGGCTTTTCGCCTCGTTGATGCCCATTCCGACGATATTTACTCCGCCGACGCTTACGATAAGGTCGTCCTTTTTAATTCCGGCGCCCGACGCAGGCGAATTTTTAATTACGCGCACAACTTTCAAACCGCCGTCAACAGCGGTGACGATAACGCCGATACCGTAGTATTCGTTGTTTATGCCCTCAATAAATTTGTCGTATTCTTCAGCGGTGTAATACTCGCTGTGGGGGTCGAGATTTGAAAAAATTCCTTTAAGCGCGTCGTCGAGATATTCGGGGTGTTTTGCCAAAATAACGCGCAGTGCGTTGCGGTAAACGTCCTTTGCCTCAACGTCGTATTTATACGTTTGTTCAAGCATTTTAAGCGTGCGGTCGATAAGCGAGTTTTCAAAGGTGTCAAGGTTAAGTTCGCCGTCGGATTTATCCTCCGCAGTGTTTTCGTCTGTATTTCCGTCGGTGTTTTCGCCCGTGTTTTCGCTCTGTGCGCTCTCGTTTGTCTGCAAATCCTCGGCATAAACAAAGCAGGGAACGCTTGAAAAAATTATGCTTAACACAAGAATTAACGATAAAATTTTGTTTTTTATTTTCATATTTTCACCTTATCCCACATAAATTATATAACATATTTTTTCGCTGCCGTATTGGTCAATCATAGTAAAAAACACGGCTTCGCGGTCTAAAAGAAAGCGGTTTATTTTGTCCTGCGACGAATCGGAATAATTTTCGTAAACTAGAAAGTTTGAAAATGCGTCAAAGCCTGTCAGAACGCCGTTTTCGGCGGCCGGCATAAATTCGCCTTTCTGATATTTTTTAAGATTTTTGAAAATTATTTTGTGTCCGCTTTTGTCATATAAAAAAACGTCGCCTTTGTAAATTCCGCCCGTTTTAAAGCGGTTTTCGTCATTCTTTTTGATTTTTAAAGCAAAGCAAGTACCGTCTTTTGCAAAGCACAATACACTGCACCCCTGTTCGGGCTTGTCGCCGATGTATAAAATAAGGTCGTTTTCCTTTGTGACAACGTCGTTTCCGTTTGTGAGCGAAATTGTTTTTTCGCTTCCCATCGCGGAAACGTCGCTTATTTTGCCGTTCGTGACGTCATATCCGTGTTTTTTTGCGATTTCCGCGTCAAAAAGCGCAAGCTTTGCGAAAAAATCCTTTTCGGTTTGCTCATCTTTAGGGCGCAAAAGCTTTTTGCCGTCGAGATTTTCGCATTTTTCGTAACTTTCAAGATATGCCGAAACGTATCCGCGGTTTTCTGCACTGCAAAGCGCAAAATCGTAAAAATCACAGAGTTTTTGGCTGTTTTCGCTTTTGAGATTAAAGCTTACCGCGCACAGACGGAAAAAATCTTCGTTTGTCAAAATTTTGCCGTCGTTTCCGCCGTCATCTTGGTCAATTCCGAAAATTTTCACCGCTTTTTCGTATGCCATACCGCGGTCGGGCAGATATTCGCCGTCAAATATGCCGAGTTTTTTCAAAAGCATAAGAATGTCCGCATTTTCGCCTGCGTCGTACGAAAGGGAAAAGTCAGCCTTTTTGTCGCCGTAAAGCTTTGCGCAGAGCGCGTTTTGCCCGATAAGCAAAAGCACAAGCGCAAGACAAACAAATTTTCTTATTTTCAATTTATTCACCTTTTTAAAATTTACATTTTTTCGGGCGCGTCAATTCCGAGAATGTCCAAAACGTTTTTGATAACCGTTTTAACCGCCGTGATGAGGTAAAGACGCGCAAGCGTTAAGTTTTTGTCCTCGTTTTTAACCCTGCATTTGGGCGCGTTGTAGAACGAATGGAAAAGCGACGCCAAATCAAGCACGTAGCGCGTAATTCTGCTGGGGTCACTGTTTTCGGCGCAGATGCAGATTTCGTTGGGAAGCATTGCGATTTTCGCCGTTAATTCTTCCTCTTCCGGCTCGGTAAGAACGGTCAAATCTGCATTTTCGTCAAACGAAATGCCGTCCTCTTTGAGCGAATTTATAATGCTTGCAATTCGCGCGTGCGCATACTGAACGTAGAAAACGGGGTTTTCGCTGTTCTGCGCAACCGCCAAATCGAGGTCAAAATCAAGGTGGCTTTCGCTGTGGCGCAGATTAAAGAAAAATCTCGCCGCGTCAACGCCGATTTCTTCGATAAGGTCGGAAAGTGTAATCATCTTTCCCGTGCGCTTGCTCATACGTGCGATTTCGCCGTTTCGCATAAGTCGCACAAGCTGCATAATCACAATTTCAAGTTTGTCGCCGTCAAGACCGATTGCGTTCATAGCGCCTTTCATACGCGCAACGTGACCGTGATGGTCGGCGCCCCAAACATTTATCGCCCTGTCAAATTTGCGGATTGCGAATTTGTTTCGGTGATATGCAATATCCACCGCAAAATAGGTGGGAATACCGTTCTGACGGATTAAAACTTCGTCTTTTTCACAGCCGAAATCGGTGGCTTTAAGCCAAAGCGCGCCGTCTTTTTCGTATGTCAAACCGCTCTTTTTGAGCGCGTCCATTGTTTCTTTAACTTCGCCGTCTTTGTGGAGCGTGCTTTCGGGAAACCACACGTCGTACGAAATTTTGTAGTCGAGAAGTCCTTTTTTCAGATTTTCAATATTTATCGGCAAAGCGTAGTCAACAAGCGCTTTTCTGCGTTCCTCGCCGTCCTTTTCAAGAAGTGCATCGCCGTATTTTTCAATATAGTTTTTCGCGTGCTCTTTTATGTCGTCGCCCTGATACCAGTCGGGCGAAAATTCCACCGCGTCATCGCCCCTTAACGCCTGAATATAGCGTGCCTCAAGCGAATAGCCGAATTTTTCAATCTGCGCGCCCGCGTCGTTGATGTAAAATTCCTTTGTAACGTCGTAACCCGCGCATTTTAAAATGTTAGACAAAACGTCGCCGATAACACCTCCGCGCGCGTTACCCATATGCATAGGACCCGTGGGGTTTGCGCTGACAAATTCGACAACCACTCTTTCGCCGTTTCCCATATCGGTTTTGCCGTAGTCCGCGCCCATTTTATGAGCAAGTTTAAGCGCGTCGTACAGCCAGTCTTTTTTAAGATAAAAGTTGATAAATCCGGGACCTGCGATTTCGCATCGGTCAATGTATGTGTCCTCAATGTCGATGTTATCGAGAATTAACTGTGCCGTTTCGCGCGGATTTTTCTTGACAAGCTTGGTGATTTTCATTGCAATATTGCTTGAGAAGTCGCCGTTTTTCTTGTCTTTGGGAATTTCAATTTCGATAGGCAGAAGATAGCCCTGCTCGTCGAATTTGAAAACCTTTTTATCCTCCAGAACCGCGCACGAATTGCCGATTGCCGAAATTATCTGGTCTTTTATTTTAGCCGTAATGTCCATATTTTTCTCCTTTTAAGCCGTAGATTAAGCTTCTTTTATATTTATCGAAAGTGTGGTTTCGCTTGCAAAAGCGTCGTTGATGTCCATTTTGTAGCCGACGTTCACAACACCGCCGTCGTCGGTGACGTCAACGCCCACCTCGGTGCTTAAAACGCTCACCGAAAAACTGCCGAACTGCGTGTTGTAATAAGACGTCGTTTTGCGGTTGGGAATAAACAAAAGCTGATTGTTCACCGAACCGCTCCTTATTATCGACACCTTTTCGCGCTCGATTTCAACCGTCGTCGTGGTGCCGTCCATACCCGTGACCTCCGATTCGGTATAAACGAGATAATACCGCGCGTTCTCCTTGTAAAAAACGCCCTCGGTCACAAGCTCAACGTCCTCTTTTTCGTCCTCCGCGTTTCGCTGTTTGCCCTTAATATTTATCAAAACGTTCTTTTTTTCCACTTTCTAATACCTCTCTATGTCTATCTTTTCAATCATTTTTCCGATGTCCTTGTCAAGAAATATATTAGCAACATTCAAAAATCCGTCAACCGAGTCGCTGACAAAAAATTTGTACTGTTCATCTGCCTTCTTTTCGGCAAAACTGTTTTCGTCGCGAAGTTTCTGCGCCGCAAAATCCGCCGTGGATTTGCCTGCGTCGATAAGCGCAACGTTATCGCCCATAACGCGCCTTACCGTATTTTTCAAAAGCGGATAGTGCGTGCAGCCGAGAATAAGCGTGTCAATATCCATACCGTCAAAGCCCGAAAGATATTCTTTTGCGATAAGATAAGCCGCCTCGGAGTCTGCCATATTGTTCTCTGCAAGCGGAACGAACATAGGGCAGGCGATACTGTGCACAAAAATGTCTTTATCAATTTCGCCGATTGCTTGTTCGTATTTTCCGCTCGCAACCGTACTGCTTGTGCCGATTATGCCTATTTTTTTGTTTTTCGTCGCCTTTGCCGCCGCTTTTGCAGTCGGTTCAACAACGCCGATTATCGGAATGTTAAACATACTTTTGAGCGTTTCTATGGCAACCGAGCTTACCGTTCCGCACGCGATTACAACAAGTTTAATATCGTGCGTTTTCAAAAAATTCATATCGCTGACCGCGTATTTAATGATGGTTTCGTTCGACCTTGTGCCGTACGGCACGCGTCCCGTGTCGCCGAAATACACAATGTTTTCGCCGGGAAGTTTTTTTATAAGCTCTTTTACAGCAGTAAGTCCGCCGACGCCCGAATCAAAGACGCCTATGTATCTGTTATCCATAATTTTACTCCATACCGATTTCTATAAGTCTGTCTAAAATTTCAGCATACGAAAATCCCTCGTGCATAAAAAGCTTGGGGAACATACTTATGCTCGTAAAGCCCGGAAGTGTGTTGATTTCGTTGAGTTTCACCGTGCCGTCGTCCTCGTTTACAAAAAAGTCAACGCGCGAATATCCCTTGCCGTCCAGCGCGATAAACGCTTTTTTTGCTGTTTCTTTTATGCGCTTTTCAATGCCGTCTTTAAATTCTGCCGGAATTATAAGCTTGCTTTCAACCTTGTCGGAATATTTCGCTTCGTAGTCGTAAAATTCGTTTGCTGCCTTGATTTCGCCCACGCACGACACTCTCACAACTCCGCGTTTGCCCATAACCGCGCACTCAACCTCTCTGCCCGACAAAAATTCTTCTATGATAATGCGTCTGTCAAATTTAAACGCGTTGTCGATTGCGCTCATAAGCTCATCTCTGTTTTTCGCTTTGCCTATGCCGATTGACGAGCCTGCGTTTGCCGGTTTGACAAACATAGGATAGCCGAAAATTTCCTCCGCGTCCACAACTTTTTTCATAATTTCGTCGCGGTCGTAGTCGTTCACCGTCACCCATTTTGCCTGGTCAATGCCTGCGCTTTCAAGCATAATTTTTGTGTATGCCTTATCCATACCGAGGCAGGAGGTGAGCATATCGGGACCTGTATACGGAATGTGCGCAAGTTTAAGCATACCCTGAACCGTGCCGTCCTCGCCGTTTGCGCCGTGAAGTCCCAAAAACGCGCAGTCGATTTTAACCTTTTCAAGTTTTCCGTTTCCGTAAACGATAAGCGCTCCGTCCGCACCGCCGAGGTCAACCGAAACGTCTTTAAGGCTGTCGTCATACCACCTGTCACAGATGATGTTTTCAACCTTGCCGGTGTATTCTTTCCACTTTCCGCCGCGCGTTATGCCGACGGTCATAATGTCGTATTTTTCTTTGTCAAGCTCGTTTATAATCGATGCAGCCGAGCGCAGAGAAATCTCATATTCGGTAGACTCTCCGCCGAAGATTACGCAAATTTTCTTTTTCAACATAAAAAACCCCTTTATTTATATAGGAAAAATCCTTAATTTATCATATGTAAAACCGATGTAATACGGCAAAAAATATTACACCTTTTTTATTATATCACAAACAAAGTCAAAAGCAAATAGAAAATTACCAAAAAAACAATAAAAATTTTGTCAAATTAGCACTATCAATTTTTTTAAAAGTGTGATATACTTACTTTATCTCACTTTAAGGAGTTATCAAAGTTATGCCGAGCATAAAAATAAACAATAAATCAAACACCTTTCCCGTGCCGTATGCGTTTGCGGATAAATATATGCCCAGCGCAAATGCAGTTTACGTTAAGGTTTACATATACGCGCTCCGTTTATCGTTTGACACGGGCTATGAAATCACAATCGAGAGTATCGCGTCAAAGCTTAATATTCTCGAGAGCGACGTTATAAACGCGTTTGAATACTGGAAACAAGTCGGAATTATGGAGTTCAAAAAAACCAAGCTCGGCTACGAAACAGAATTTTTGTCCTGCACCGATACCGAAAACACCGCCGACAAAAAGGCACACGCAACGCCGAAATATGCGGCAAAGGACGTTACGCGCTGTATACAGGAAAACGACGATATGAAAAATATGTATCAGATTGCACAGGGAATTTTAAACCGTCCTTTAAGCACCACCGAAATCACCACGCTTTACAGTATGTACGACTGGCTGGGACTTCCGCGAGAGGTTGTGCTGATGATTTTGGAGCACTGCGCGCAAATCGGCAAAACAAATATGCGATACATCGAAAAGGTTGCCGTTTCGTGGTCGGAAAAGGGCATAGACACGCTCGACAAGGCAAAAGCGCATCTTCGCGCGGCAAAAGAATTTAACCTTGTCAAAACAAAAATTAAAAATATTTTCCAGATAAAAGACCGAAATTTCACCGAAACGGAGTTAAAATATATCTCAAAATGGATAAACGATATGTCGGTTGATATTGATATGATAAAAAAAGCGTACGACGTGACGGTGACCAACACGCAAAAGCTGTCGTATCCGTATATGACCACCGTTTTGCAGTCAATTGTGGACGGCACGTTTGACAAGCCGAAGTCCAAGCAGGCAAAAGGCGGATTTTTGAACTATACCGAGCGCAAAGACCTCGACGAAAACGACCTTAATATGATTAAAAAGCGCCGTGAATACATCGCGAAAGGAGAGGCATAATGGATATTGCAAAAATGCTCAAACAGGAGCTTTCGGAGGAATATTTCGAGAAAAAAGAGCGAAACGAAAACGAATATGAGCGCAAAAAGGAAATTTTGTATGCCGAGCATCCGCGTCTTAAAGAAATTGACACCGATATTTCGCTCACCGCACTGCGCTGTGCGAGGAAAATTATAGACAAAACGCGCACGGCGGAGGACGTTTCAAAAGAAATGCTCGAAACGCTCTCGCTCTTAAAAGCCGAGCGCGAGGAGTATATTGCAAAAAACAATATCGACCCGAGCTACATAAACCCGTCTGCCGACTGCAAAATCTGCAATGACACGGGATATGCTGACGGCAAAATGTGCAAATGTATGAAAACGCGCCTTGTTGAAAAGTTATACGAACTTTCGCATATGACCGACGAAAACAAAAAATGCACTTTCAATAAATTTAAGCTTGATTATTACCCCGACCGCGACGAAAACAATCTTGGAATTACGCCTCTTGAAAACATAAAAGAAGTGCTTATGGCGTGCAAAAAATTCTGCGAGAATTTCTCGAAAAACAAGCGCGGAATTTATATTTCGGGAAATGCCGGAGTGGGCAAAACGTACCTTTCGTGCTGTATTGCAAACTACCTTATTTCGCGCGGAAATACGGTACTTTATCAAAGCGCGTACCGTTTGTTTTCGTTTTTGGAGGACTATAAATTTATGCGCGTTGACCGAAACGCTTTTTCGCAGTTTTACGATTACATCTACAACTGCGATATGCTGATTATAGACGACCTCGGCACCGAGTTTTCCACCACATTTGCAAAGGCGGCATTTTTTGATATAATCAATTCGCGCGCCGACAGCAAAAAGAGCACGGTTATAAGTTCAAACCTTTCGCTTGCCGACCTTGAGAATTTTTATTCTCCGCGCGTAAAGTCGCGTGTTAATTCGTCGTTTCTGCTTCTCTCGATTTTGGGGGAGGATATAAGGGAGAAAATATAAAAAAGAGAGTATAAATACTCTCTTCAGACTGTCGAAAAAGCCCAGACTTTTCCGGACTTTTTCGACAGTCTGAGCAAGCTATAAAATGACTTGCTTTTTGCCGGCGGAGAAGTTCAAACTTCTCTCAATATCCTAATCATTCATACACGCAAAATACACGATATGGTTTGATTGTAGTTTCTTATACGGCAATATGAGGAATATGCTTTTTTTAATTTTTTATGATATACTTTACCGCATTGTACAAGTAAAACAGTATCGGCGGAGGGCAGTAAAACAACCGGGACAAAAAGACCTTTCGGGCTTGACTGTTCGGGGTTTGTTACTTGGAGCTTTATCAATTCCGGGTTTAATGCTTCCGGCATAGGACACAGAACGAAAGGGCAAATCGCAAAGTACAGCCGAATATCTTGGGGCAGCTCTCAAACCGGGGATTTGGCCTTTTACGGTGATTTATCGCACGTCGGAATCGTTGCCGTAAAGGACGCTGACGGAAACATTCTTGTTATCCATTGTTCGAGCGGTAATAATAATGTCGTTATTACAACAAACAGCGGTTTCGGTTTCGCGGCAAGACCGAGGTGCTATTAAAAACAAAAGACAGCGGGGAGCATTTCTATATGCCTTTCGCTGCCTGTATGAAAGAGCCACACAACCGAGAATTATTCTCTGTTGTGTGGCTCTGTTATTATTTTTCCCGTGCATACAGTGCCGCAAAATTAAGAAGCTGCTTTTTTGAGGAAACGCCGAGCTTGCTGTAAATATTGCCGTTATGGTATTTAAGTGTACTCTCTTTAACTTCTGCAATCTGTAAAATTTCAGGAACGGTTTTTCCCTCCAGATAGAGGTCAAATATTGTTCTCTCCTTGGGAGTAAGGCTGCGTAAACCCGAACAGAAATGATCATAATCATCCTGTATGATGATATTTTTATGCTCTTTCATCAGACGCTTGTTTTCGGTTCTGATGCGTTCAATCTCGCTTTGCAGACTCTCGTTTTTTTCGGAATGCTCATCGAAGATTTTTTGATATTCGTTATCCTTTCCGGCAAGAAATGCAAAAAGGTCGTCAATTTCCATAATACCGCTTTGACTTTCGTCGGAATATGTCTTTTCGGATTGCTTTATTTTGTCAAGCGATTTTTTTATCGGAAGGATAAATCGATTTGAAAAATACAGGCTAAGGCTTAAAACAGCAAATCCCAAAATCAGAATTATGAGTATAAGCTGTATGGTGTTTTTCGTTTCCAGCCCGGAATAATCCGCATACGGCATCATAACCGTAATAGAATAAGGTGTGTTTTCGGAATAAAGAGTTGTGTTTCTCGTCATGCCGATATATGCGCCGTATTCATTTTTTAAAGCGACAAGACCCTTTTTCAGCGGCTTGATTTTGAGGGAATCCTTAGGTGCAAGGAAATATCCGTTTTTTGCTCCGCAGCTTAATCCCTCTTTGATATTGATTTCTTTATCGCCCGAGCGGGAGAATATGCAGGTTATGTGCGGAAGCGTGGACGGCTGTGCGTGTGCGGACTTAAAAACGCTTTCGTTTACTTCAAAGCCGCAGATGCCGTAAACGCGGCCGCCGTCGCCTCTGATAGGAAGCGCTACAAGCATAACACGCTCCGACGTTCCGGGAAGCGTTATAATATTACAAATATGAGTGGCTTTTTCAATCGGCTCGGCGGTATCCGAAAGAACTTCTTCAAAATTCGGGAATCCCCCGGTGTCAAATTCCAAATGCCATTTACGGTGAGGCATAATGCCTTTGTTTATTGCAGCCTTCACATTTCCCCTGTAAAGAAGCATTGTTTCCTTGTCCGTTGTTCCGAACAGATCCTGATTAAGGTACACGCCTGCTTTTGAACCGCTTTCGCCGGTTTGAGATGCGTTAATCAGAATAAAAGCGCCGGAACAGCTTGCCTTTAAAAGCTCGTTCTTCAATAAATCAATATAGCGTTCCTCAAGAGCGTTGATATGCAAAAAAGAATTCTGAACGACGCCAAAATCTGTATTTTCCGAATTGAGATATTGCTCGGTAAGCTGTGCGGCTTTTTCGGAAAGCTGTGCGCCGCGCAAGGTAATATCATTGTAGTAAGACGTCATTTCACGGTCGAAAAACTCAATCTGAAGGCTTAATATATCCGATATTTTATCCTCGGTTGTCGAAAAACGTCCGAACAGGAAAAGAAAAGCCGCAAATATAAGCAATAAAACGATAGCCAGGATAAACATATATCCAAACAGCTTTTTTTGCATAGATTGTCTTTTGTTTCTTACCGATATTTGCATAACAATCCCCCGTCTATTTTTCGCAGAGCTTTTGCCAAAGTCCCTCGGCAAGTGCTTCGGGCGGCGTGTTGCTTAATATAAATTGTTTCTGTTCGTTTCTTAAATAATCGTAAAATGCGTAAACTCTGCTGTAATATTCGGGACTTTGCTGTTCCGATAAAACCTCCGAGCTTTCCTTAATTTTTTTTAGGGCTGCATAGAGTTTTTCATAATCGGCTGTCTTGAAACGGCAGTCGTCTATTTTGTCAAACGCACCGTTTGTAACCGGCATATAACCTGTTTGGCTTACGAACTCAAGATTTCTCTCCGGCTCGGTGAGCCATTTGGCAAAAATCACTGCAGCCTCTGCTTTTTGACTTGATGTTTTATATGCGCAAAGACCGACTCCGGCTTGCGTGATATACGGCTTTTTTCCGTTTTCAGCGGGCAGAGGCAGTATATCCAGATCCATCGGCTCACTCGTTCCGTCCTCATATGTCACGGTATCATTATAGTAAAGAATTGCGGCGGACGAGCCTATGCCGGCTACAACCTCGCCTGTCATCACCTGTGTGTTTGAATAGAGATTTGAAAGCATAATATGCCCTTTTGCAAGCGAATCCGCAAATTTCATAAAGGTTTGCTTAAAAATCACGTTTGACGGGTCATAGAATCCGTTGTCGGCAAAAATATTTCCTGCGCCGCTTTCCGCAGCCGCAAGCTCAATGGCTCGCAGCGGATAATCAAGAGCGCAGAACGGTTTTCCGCCCGACCAGTCATAATATTTCGCGGCAGCATCGAAAAACCCGTCCCAGGTGGACAGCGCTTCATATGTAACGCCCGTATCGGCTGAAAAGCGTTCAAACTGACCGCCGGCGATAAACAAAAGATGGGTGGATTTGGACACCGGGAACACGGACAGCTTTCCTTCTGCCGTGCCGTCCTCCAAAAACTCCGGAACGTATGCCGAAAGCTCTTTTTCGGAAAAATATTCGTTCCAGTCAAGTAAACAATCCGTTCCAAGCTCCAGCGCGTTGCTTTTGTGCGCAAAGAAAAGGTCGGGCATTTCGGCGGAACCGGGAATCTTATTATGTGCGTCAAGCAGTTTTTCGCCTATTTTGGAGGCATTCGACATTGCCGTAACATTGATAATAATGCCTTTTTCCATGCCAACTGTCTCGTTAAATTCGTCAATAAGCCGATTCATCGGCGAATACGCTTGTTCTCCGTAAACGTGCCACATTGTAAGCGTAACGGGTTTGTTTTTATCAAGCTTCGATTTTTTGCAGCCGGAAAGGCAGCATATTGATATGCTGAAAATGAGAAAAAGCAAAAATAATTTTCTTGCTGAATTCATATTTAGATTCCTCCGTGATATGATTTGATGATTTTTCCGTTTCTCCTGTTTTATGCCGGTAAGTTGCCAACAGATGTAATCAATCCTATACTTTTTCCCCTACTTTTTCAAAAAAACTTAAATTCTTTTGAAATTCATCCTATACTTTTGGCAAAAAGTATGGGGACAAAAAGATATTTCTATGTATAATGAAAACATGTAAAAACAACAATTTGCAGCACCGGAAAGAATTATCTGCAAAAAAAGATAAAGGGGCGACCTTTTACGTATGTGTTTCAACCTATTATAAAGTAATCGCAGTTTCTTAAATAAAAAGACGGGTTCTTTTTCAGCTGATATATCCAGCACGAGTATATCACATTCTTGGCAATTAGTCAACGGCTTGCGGATAATTTGCGTAGGTTTGTGAAAAAGAAACGGGTTTATAAGTTTTTCAGAGAGGAGGCGAGGCGTATGATAAATGAGAAGCATAAAACGGCTGCATACAAAATTATTCCGTCACAGGGCGGAAACCGTTACAGCTTTTTCTGCGAATTGTCGGGGATGCTTGTTTGCACAAGCGGAACATATTATGCGGATAATCCGGAAAAAGAGCTTTTTACCGCTTGGGAATCAGAGGGCAAAAATAATTTTAATGTTTGTCACCGATGCGGAAGATGGGTTGATTCCGTTGTGTATAATCCGGATGTGCTGATGTGCGTGGACTGTGCTCCTCTCGAGGAGGAGGCGAAATACTGCAAGCACTGCGGAGCAAGAGCGAAAAACGGCGACATAGTTTGCTCCGTATGCGAAAAAAAGTTGTTATACGGAGGTGCCGGTGAAAATGGCGAAATATAATAATCCGTCAAGAAAAGAAGTTTTGGAGCATTTCGGTTTCGGTACGGAAAATATGAAAAGGCTTAAAATCTGTCAGTGCTGCGGCAACGCACAGGCCGCAAAAAACAAGCTTTGCGAGGTTTGTCATACAAAGTTGCGCGATGAAACGCTTTTTGATATTTACAAAGCAAAGCACCGCTGCTGCGAAAAATGCGGGAACGTGCTTCCGGATGACGCGGAGTACTGTCCCTTGTGCGGGGCGAAACAAAATAATGAAAGAGAGTCAATATAAAGATGTTAAAATTCCGGAGGATGTAACGCTTGATGCGGGCGGCAAAATATTTCTTTGGGAAAATCTTAAAACGCTGAGACCGCTTTGCGATGCGTTTACGATAAACAAATAATTTAATTGTAATATCCATTTTTAAAATGTGGATATAGATAAAAATTTTTAAGGAGGTTCATCATGAAAGGAAGAAAGTTTTTGAAGGTCACGGGTATTCTGATGATTATCGGAGGAGCATTTGGTATCATCGGAGGGATTGTTGCAATGATCGGAGCAGGAGCTTTGGCGGCGGTTCTTGAAACGAGTGCCGGCGGGCTTATGCTTGCAAGTGCGCTGATTCTGGCAAGTGCAGTATTTCAGCTGGTTGCCGGAATTATGGGTGTAAAAAACTGCGATAAACCCGAAAAGGCTCAAAGCTGCATAGTTATTGGCGTAATTGTGGCAATTTTAAGCGTAGCGGGAAACGTTATTTCAAACGTGCTTGGCAGTGATTTTAACATCATTAACTACGTTGCCGGTCTGATTATTCCGGTTCTGTACATAATTGGTGCGGTAAAAAATAAAGAGCCGGCATAAGTAAAATATCCGAATGCTCCCGCCGTCCGGTTTTTGGCAGCGGGAGCATATGTGCCAAAATTCAAGAGGTGATTTTTATTAAAAAATATATTGCTTTTTTAACGGTTTTATTTCTTTTTATTTTCGGTAATATACTTTGCGTCAATGCCGGCGCAGATATTGCGGTTGGAATAACGATAAACGGGGAAGTTATCGAAACGGAGGTTTCACCCTTTGTGGAAAACGGACGTACGCTCGTTCCGGTGAGAGCCGTTTCGGAGCATTTAAAGTACAGCGTTGAGTGGTTTGCGGAGGAACAAAGAGTCGATATTGATTCGCCCTCCGATAAGCTTACGCTTTACATAGGCAGCGCAGACTATTATAAAAACGGTGAAAAAAGAACCATGGACGTTCCTGCGGTAATTAAAGACGAAAGAACCTTTGTTCCCCTGCGGCTGGTTGCCGAGGAAATGGGATGTGAGGTTAAATGGGACGAAGAAAATAATATTGCAAATGTAATAAAATATAACATTGTGGAGGCAAAGACGCCTCATGATATTATACTTAATGCGGCAAGCTATACAAAAATCATTCTTAAGGAGCAGGAATATGATTTATCGGAGCTTGACGCGATAAATATTGATAACCCCAATGTTTTTGCAGACGATACCTTTGAAGGATACGAATATATAATAAAAGACGTATCCAATCTTGTTATAGAAGCACCGGAGGGAATAAGCGCTTCTGTTGTAACTCAGGCTCCCTACGCAAACGTACTAAGCTTTAAGGGATGCAGCGGTATTGTGCTTAAAAATATCACGGCAGGACATAAGGTTGAGAAGGGCTATTGTACCGGCGGCGTAATAATGCTTGACGGTTGCCGGGATATAAATATTGATAAATGCGGCCTGTACGGCTGCGGAACGTACGGAATAACTGCGACAGACTCTGCTGAAATAACTGTGGAAAACACGGAAATATATGAGTGCACATATGGGCTTGTTGAGTTAAGCGACTGTGGCGGAATTAAGTTTAACGGCTGCACATTCAGAGATTCCGGGATGTTTTCAATGTTTGTACTGGACGGCTGCAGCGGTGTAAGCGTAACAAACTCGGAAATTAAAAATAACAACAGTTCGGAGAATTCGTATTTTATAAGCGCTTACGATTGTTCGGATATTGAATTTTCCGGCTGTGACTTTTCAAATAATTCTTATTATAATTTCTGCAGCGGCGATGCTGTAAAATTTACCGGATGCAAATTATGATAAGCATATTAAGGGAGTGAAACGATGGAAACAGTACAAAGCTATAAGTGTCCTTGCTGCGGTGCTTCGCTGATTTTCCAAAACGAGTCGCTGCACTGCGATTCCTGCGGAAATGATTTTGAGCTTGACGCTATGCGGCAAATTGAGGATGTCGGATCGCAAATGCAGGGAGAGTCAAAATATGACTGGGAGCATTACGAACCGAGAAACTATGAAACAGACGGAGAAATTGAACTTGCAAGCTATACCTGTCCCTCCTGCGGTGCGGAGATAACCGGTGACGATACAATGGGGTCGACCATCTGCCCTTACTGCGGTGATGCGGCGGTAATCAAGGGACAGTTTGAGGGAACACTGCGCCCTGATTATATTATTCCGTTTAAAACAGAAAAAAAGGCGGCAATAGAGGCGTTTGAGGCAGATTTCAAAAATGCGCCGTTTCTGCCGGACGAATTTAAGGTTAAGAAGAAAATTGAAGAAATGACAGGTGTTTACGTGCCATTCTGGATGTTCGATTGCGATTGCAACGCAGCAATAACTTACGGGGCACAAAGAACCACAAGCTGGAGTGATTCCAATTACAATTATACCAAAACAGATTATTACAGACTTTTCAGAAGCGGCAGTGTGGGTTTTGCCAACATTCCTGTTGACGGCTCAAAAAAGGCGGATGACGCATATATGGAGGCGGTAGAACCTTTTTGTTATGATGATGCAGTGGAGTTTAACGGCGCATATCTTTCGGGGTATATGGCGGATAAATATGATGTTTCGGCAGAGGAAAGCATAGAGCGAGCTAACGAACGTGTAAAAAATTCAACGGTTTCGGTATTTAAGGAGACGACGAGCGGTTACGCTGCGGTGATTCCCGAAAGTACAAAAATCAGCTTTTCAGGCGGTAAAATAAGGTATTCCCTTCTCCCGGTTTGGATGCTTAACATCAAATATATGAACAATACCTATAAGTTTGCTGTCAACGGACAGACCGGTAAGGTTGTCGGTGAATATCCTATTGATAACGGAAAAAAATGGAGATACTTTGCGAAAATTGCAGGCTTTGCTTATATAGCAGCTGCAGTTATAGCATATTTCTTGCTGCATTAGGAGGGAGCTAAATGAAAAGATTTGTTGCAATCATGATTGCCCTTCTCTGCTTTGTATCGACAATTACCGTATATGCGGATTTTATCAATCCAACGATTACGGATTCGGTCGGATACCTGACAGAGGAACAAAATAAAGAGCTGTCGGCAAGGCTTGATAAAATTCGTGAACAATATAATTTTGACATCGTATTTGTTTCAGAGGATAGATTATCTGCCTATGACGCACAAGCGGCGGCAGACGACATTTACGATTATAATGGCTACGGTTACGGTGATAATTATGACGGAATACTTTTTTATATAGCAGATTCCGAAAGAGAATATCATTTTTCCGTCTGCGGCAGCGGCGAGACAATATTTAACAAAAACGGTCTTGCATACCTTGAAAAAAAGATTGTGCCGTATTTAAAGGAAGATAACTATTATGCTGCAGTCAAATCATACGCCGACCGTACGGAAGAGCTTTTGGAGATGGCAGCAGAGGGTAAGCCGTTCAACAAGAGGCAGCACAGCATGAAGTATATCCTGTGTGTGGTTGCCGGGGCGCTTCTTCTTCCCCTTATTCTTGCGTATTTTATGATGCACAAAAAGCTCTGCGCAATGAAAACGGCGGTCAAAGAGGACTATGCCGGCAATTATATGAAGCCGAACAGTATGAATCTTGACTTTTCAAGGGATATATTCCTTTACAGCACCGTGACAAAAACGGAAAAACCGAAATCGGATTCCGGCAGCCATACATCGTCTTCCGGAAGAAGTCACGGCGGAAGGGGCGGAAGTTTTTAAAAACAAATTTTAAGGAGGAAAGAATTATGGGAATAGGTGATTTTTTTAAGAACATTTTCGGTAAAAAAATTTGTGCATTATGCGGCAAGGAATGCGGCATGATGCATCGCACAAAAATCAGGAACAAGGAATTTTTATGTGACGATTGCGGAAATCTATGCTCAAAGTACATTAGGCTGAGCGAGCTGACATTGGACGAAGTCAAGGGGCATATAGAATATATGAAAAGGCAGAACAGACTTTTTGAGGAGGTCTATTCCAAAGAAGGAAAGAAAGACACATACCCTTCGTCGCTCAAGGAAATGGGCATTGAATTTTGCGATGATTTGGGAATGTTTCGGATTTTGCACAGAAGCAACACGGGCAGAGGCAAAATGAACGAGCTTTTCCGCTACGATCAGGTGGCAAGCTATGAGGAATACATAGATGAAACACCGGCAACCGAGCCGGGAAAAAATCCTGAATTTAAGGAATGTGGATTAAAAATCAAGCTTTTGGGCGGAAATATGAGCAAGGTTAATACAGACAACAAAAAAGGTCTTCGTCCTCATCCGTATATTAAGCATGAAATTAAAGTTTGTTTCAGCAAAAAAGACCGTTCGGATTTGCAGTATGCACACAATGCAAAATGCAAGTTTGATTATATTTTCGGCGTTCACGATGATGAAAGAGGCTTGTTCGGCTTTGGCAGAAGCAAGGCAGAAAAAAGAGAGGATGCGGCAGCGATTGGAATGGCGGCGGCATTCGGAACGGCTTTTAAGGCTGCAACAAAAGGCGAGGAAGCCGTAACGGAGGCGGACAAAGAAAAACTGAAGGAAGGCATAAATGCTATGAACGACGCAGCGACCGGCGGCATGGCGGTTTACACAAGACGTGCGGACGATGCGGAAGCCAAAATAAAGTAACGGGAGGTGCAAAACGTGAAAAAACTATCGTTATTGCTTGCAGCACTGCTGATCTTAAGCAGCACTGTTGTCAGTGCGGAATGGGAAACATTCAAATCGGCAGACGGTATGTATGAATACACAAAGGATGGAGTAATTACCGCTTATTACGGTGATGAATTTGCCTTTTTCCCGGCAGAAATAGACGGAACAATAATCAATGAAATCGGTGTTATGGCTTGTTTTGACTTAGGACTTGAAGCCATATCCGTTGCCGAAGGAATTGAATTGATAAACACAAATGCATTTGAAGGCTGCAATACCGAAAGTGCATATATTCCGTCAAGTGTGAAAAATATCGGTGAGCGCGCTTTTGCCAACTGCGCAAATCTTAATGAGGTTACATTGAATTCAGAGGAAATAACGTTTGATTTTGATGTGTTTGCCGGAACCGGATTTATACAGTTTTATATCCCGTGCACGGCAGATGAGCATGTGATGTACGAAAAAATATCCGACGCAAAGGGTGACGGGAATTTTAGTTTTTCACTTATGCATACTGCGCTTGTTGAGAGTATGACGGAAAAGGATATTTTCGGTGAAAACATGATATACTGCGAGGACTGCGGCTTTAAAGGAAGCAAATATCTGGAGGATACCTCTCTGCCGTTTGCGGACATATCGCCGGACGCATGGTACTATTCTTATGTGCAGACGGCGTACAGCTTCGGCATCATAAACGGGAAAAACAAAAGGGAATTTGACCCGAATGCAGGGCTTACCTGCGCGGAGGCAGCCAAAATTGCCGCGGTAATTCACAATAAAAGCCAATACGAAAGAGAGGAAGTTGAATTCCAAATGACCGGTGAAAACTGGTATGATGTTTATGTGGATTATTGCTATGACAATGCAATACTTGAAGATTATATTATCTTCGATTGGGAGGAAAACGCAACGCGTGCACAGATGGCATATCTGTTTTCGCGGTGCGACACCAATCCGTATTATATAAACGATGTTCCGATAACCGATATTCCGGACGTTTATGACACAACGCCCTTCGCATATGAAATTTTAGACCTTTATAATAAAGGAATTGCGGTGGGAAGCGATGAATACATGGCGTTCTATCCGGATTCACATGTAAAACGCAGTGAAGCGGCGGCTCTTATTTCGAGAATTCTTTGCTACGATATGCGGATTGAATTGCCGAAAGGGTGATTAAGGTGAGGCTGATGAAAGCAATTGCGATATTTGCGGTTATTGCCGGTCTTTTCGGATGCAGGGCTCCCGGAGAAAAACCTTTTATATTGGACGGACCGGGCATGGTGTATGTTGACAGTGAGCATCGTACAGAATACGCAAATACTCTTCCGTTCGATGAAATCGAGGACTATCCCTATTGGGCGGTCGCATATCTTGGAGAGGGAGAAACCGGCAAAAATACGGCAAATGAATATATAGAAAAACTTTTTTCAAAGCTTTCAGAGGAAAAATGCCGGGCAATAAGTCATTATGATTACGGCGGAGAAAAATGGTATCTTGTTATTCCGCGGTACGGAGATGAGAACGAGCTGATTCAAAACGGCGACAAGAAAAATTTGCAAAAAGCAGATGACGGCACACCGTATATAATAAACTGCGGCGGCGATGTTGAAATTTATATCGTCATACGCGGCGGACACAAAATCACGCTTGATACGGATGAAAACGACAGGCTGATATGTACCCCTGATATATGGGATATAACAGACTATAAAGAATAAAAATTTTGAGAGGAGAATATAATTATGGGACTTTTAAAGGCGGGCGCAGGCGCTCTTGGCGGTGTTTTGGCTGACCAGTGGAGAGAATTTTTCTACTGCGAAAGTTTAGATGCCGACACACTTGTGGCAAAAGGTGAAAAACGAGTGGGAAAAAGAAACTCCAACAAAAAGGGAGACGACAACATTATTTCGAACGGTTCTGTCATTTCGGTAAACGAAGGGCAGAGCATGATTATTGTGGAATCCGGAAAGATTGTTGAATTCTGCGCAGAAGCCGGAGAATTTGTCTACGATAATTCCACAGAGCCGAGTATTTTCTGCGGCAGCTTAGGCGAAAGCATTAAGCAAAGCTTTCAGCAGGTCGGAAAGCGTTTTACTTTCGGCGGCGAACCGGGCAAGGATCAGAGGGTTTATTATTTCAACACAAAGGAAATTACCGGCAATAAATTCGGCACCTCCTCTCCCGTTCCGTTCAGGGTAACGATAGATGAGTCCATGAACTATAAGCTGTCGGTGGATTTAAGGTGTAACGGTGTGTATTCCTATAAAATAGCCGATCCTGTTATGTTTTATACAAACGTAAGCGGTAATGTGGAATATGTATACAGCCGTTCGGAAATTGACGAAATGTTAAAGAGCGAGCTTCTGGACGCTCTGAGACCGGCATTTGCGCAAATTTCGGCAATGAAAATAATGTATTCGGAAATACCGGCACATACAAAAGAGGTTACGAAGGCGCTTGCCGAGGAACTTAAAGCCGAGTGGAAGGAAAAACGCGGAATCGAGCTTTTCGCCGTAAGCATTAACGGTGTATCCATCCCCGAGGACCAGAGAAAGAAGATTACCGAGTGGGAGGAAAACGTTATGACAACCAATCCGAATATTGCGGCGGCGCGCATTGTCGGCGGGCAGACAGACGCTATGAGAACGGCAGCGGCAAACGAAGGCGGAATGGGTGCAATGGGCGGCTTTTTCGGAATGAATATGGCGCAGAACGCAGGCGGTATGAATGCGGGCAATCTTTTTGCGATGGGTCAGCAGCAACAGCAGTCTCAGCAGCAGGCACAGCAGCCTCAAGCGGCAGGCTGGAGCTGTGAATGCGGTCAGACGGGCAATACCGGGAAATTCTGTATGAATTGCGGAAAACCGCAGGCATCGCCCGACGGCTGGACGTGTTCGTGCGGAACGGTCAACAAGGGTAGGTTCTGCCAAAACTGCGGGAATCCGAAACCTGCGGGCGCACCGACCTATAAATGCGATAAATGCGGCTGGGAGCCTGAAGATCCCAAAAATCCGCCGAAATTCTGTCCGGAATGCGGTGACATATTTGATGATAATGATAAACAATAAAATAATGGGAGGAACTTTATATTATGAAAAAAATATTAGCGTTAATTTTAGCAGTAGGAATGGTATTTTCGCTCGCTGCGTGCGGCGGTGAAAAAACCGGAAAAGGCACCGAAACAAAGCAGGAAACCAAAAAGATTGACTACGCAAATATGACAGAGGACGATCTGATAAAAGAGTTTATTAAAGATGAGCAGAATATAACCTTGGATGAATTTATAGACCTTGTTTCTACATATTCATATGCAACAATCAACAATAAGCTTGAGCTTGATGAAAATATAACAGACAAAGCAATAAAAAAGCTTAAAGAAAATAAAGCAAAGCTGCCGGCGGCAAAGGAATTTGTTGAGCCTCTTTTAAAAAGTGACGCACCGCAGGTAAGAGGCTATGCTTTTTCAAACATCGCCACATTTTTCGGGGCAAGTGATTCGCATAAAGCGTCGGCAAAGGAGATTCTGAAAACCGAAAAAGAGCCTTATGTTATTAAATGTGCGGTAAAAGCTCTTGGAAATGAAGGCGGCAAGGATGCAGAAATCGGCAAATTCCTGCTTGATGCGGCAAAGAATGAAAACGCAGTTGTAAGAAGGCAGGCGGCGGTTGCTCTCGGAAGCACATGGAACAAGACTCTTAACGGAGCGGTTGATGCAGAGATTGAGCTGATGAAGGATCCGGATAAAGAGGTTCGGAAAGCAGCGTATGAGTATGCCGGTCTCCTCGGTGATGACAGGGTGGTTGCGCCTATCTCGGAAATGCTGAAAAACGAGGCTGACGCAGACCTTCATTCAAGCGGTGTAAGAGGTCTTGTTTGGCTGTGGTATGATTATCCGTCGCACGAAAACACAAGCGAGGCGGCATACAGAGCCACGATAGACTACTTTAAAACCACACCGGGCAGCGACAAAGTTCCCGCATGGGCAGCTGTGACAAGCTTTACAAACAAATCCGAGAAGAACTATGACGCATGGAAGGAAAAAGCAACATATTTCAATACAGATGAGCTTTATGAAGTTATGCTCGGACTTGTAAAAAACGAAAATTTAGGACGTATGACGCGCGGATATGCCTGCAAACCCGTTGCGGTGCATTGCACAAAAGAGCAGTTTGAAGCGTTTGGCGAGGTTATAAACGCTCTTACCGATAAGAATGCGAAATTTATACAGGACGAGTATCAAAATCAGGCAAAAAAGCTTGAATAGCTGCAGAACGGAGGAATGACTATGAAAAAAATAATCGGCGTTATACTGATTATAGGAGGCATTTTCTTTGCTTTGCTTGCTGTAAAAGCTCTTGTGTCAGCACCGCAGTCCTACGAGAAAATCAGAGCTGCGGCAACGATTAAGGACGGCAAGCTTACTCCCGAAAACGAAGGGAAGCTTGTGGTTGTCTCGGGAACGCTTAAACCTGCCGAACAGCTTCAGGATCCCATAACTGGTGTTAAGCTTCCTGGAGTAACGGCGAAAAGAACCGTTTGGACTTATGAACGGGATACCAACAGCGATGATGAACAGGTGTGGGACTGGAAGCCTGAGAATACCGACTACAGCGAAAAGGCAAATTTCGGAATCAATGCCGAAATACTTACAACAACTATGCTTGCCGCGCCTACATTACTCGGTGAGTTTAAGGTGGAGAGCAACCTGCTCAATCCGATTATAAGAAACACGGAATTTAAGCAATATGACGAGAAGAGCCTCAATGCGGGCTGGAAGGTGCTTTCGGGCGGAAGAGAAAGCAGCTACTGCGTTTCAAAAGAAAATTGGCTGCCGAAAAAATCAACAGGTACATACTCAACGACGGGATATGGAGCTCAAAAAATATCCTACGGTATTGTTTCGCCCGACGATCCGCTCGAATATACGGTTATCGGCGTACAAAAAGGCGATACCCTGATAAAGAGCGAAGATGTAGATTCTGTTACAACCGTTAAGGGAATTATGACGGCGGAAGAATTTGCCGAGGAGAACAAAAAAGGTGTGCGCGGCGGCTCGATTTTCGGTATCGTGGCAGGAATATTGCTTGCAATAATCGGTGTTGGAATGATGGCATTCCGGAGGCAGTGAAAATGAAGACGAATACAAAATTATTCTCCGGAGGCGGAACCTATATTTCAAAAGTGGCAATTGCAAGGCTTACATTAAAAAAACACATACAAATGATTATAGGCGGATTCTTCACAGCGGTTTTTCTGTTCGGAATTATTTCGGGGGTTACGGGGTATAACGAAGAACTTCGTGATAACTTGATTACCAATATAGTCATGCTTGTTCCGTCCGCACTCCTTTTGTTAAACGGCATTAAAAACGGCACAATGGCGGCGCGTGCATATCGCTACAACTCAATCTTTATGTGCGATATTGACGGCACGGTGACAATTGACGAGCTTGCAAAGCAATCCGGAAAACCGCCGTTCAGGGTGCTTTCCGAGCTTGATAAGCTTTTTGATAAAGGAGTGTTCTGTGACTGCACTCTGCAAAAGCAGGGATTGCCCTGCGTGATTCTTTCGGGCAGAGAAAACAGTAAAACAAGCTTTGTTAACGTTGTATGCGAAAAATGCAACGGAACAACAAGGATCCGCGCCGGAAGCTCCGGTAAATGTGAGTATTGCGGAAATGCAATCTCAAGCCGCAATATCGGATAAATGCAAAATCCAAAAGAAAGGAGATGCTAAGTTATATCGAAAGATATTAACGCAGACACAGAAATCTGAAGTTCGGATTATACTGTTATGTAATCCGATACATTCCGGCAAATTTTGCAGAGGAATGTAAAATATCACATCAAAAGAATGAAAGGAGGAAACAGCAAAATGAAACGATTGCGAAAAAAACTGGTGACAGCACGAATTTTGGCATTTGTTACGGCGGTTGCAATGCTTTCGGGTATTGGAATAGCTGCTTCTGAGGGAAATAGCGCTGATTCCATTGATGCGTCTGAGAACACTGTTATAAGCGAAACGGCACAAGCGCCGGAATCGCCGACTGCGGCGGAACCGCCTGAACTGCCGACTGCGGCGGAACCGCCTGAACAAACGGCAGAAGCGGAAACAACAGAAGCGCCTGAGGTGCCGACGGAGTCTGATGTTCCGGAATTTCCGAAAGTGTCTGACATGCCCGAAGCAATGGAGATGCCGGAATTTCCGGAAGAAGATGAAACGCCGGATGTGTCGGGAAATATTGTTGAATTTGGCTCACTCAACCAAGAAGAAGCGCAGACGCCGATGATGGCGTCGATGGGGGCAAATTCGGGTGACATGGCTCTTGCAGCGGACGATTATTCTCAGTGGATTAACATCGGAAACCACAAAGCACCCGACGGCACCAATTACAAAGCAGACTCAAAATTTTGGTATGAGGGCATGGTGCTGTGTTTGGAAAGTGAAAGCGCCGATGCAAAAATCCGGTTGCAGAGCGACATTTCTGTGGAAGAAAATTTCTTTGAAAACGAAAAAAATAATTGGATAGTCGATGTTAATGTCAAGCGTAACAAGGTTATTGACTTAAACGGCAAAACTATTTATATTAAGCCCTATCAATATGATAAGGATAACACTTTTTTCTACGGCAAGAATTTTTCCACCGGTATTGCAAAGCATTATACCATGTTCAATATCGGAAACGGTTCCAAGCTCACCATTGTGGACAGCAAGGGCGGCGGCAAAATCAGGTGCGACAGTTGGCTGCTTTCCGAAAAAGATATGGACGATGCGGAAACAAGCTGTGTGGATATGTTCAATGTTTCGTCCGGCGGCGAGCTGTTTATCAACGCCTCCGGTGCAGAGTTTGTTTGCGGCCGCTCGAAAAAGCAGTATCTTTACGCTGCTTCCTGCAACGGTCCCGATAATGAATATTGCTATGACGGTTATGCCCGGGGTCAGGTTAACGGCTCTGTGGTCGTAGCAGGCGAAAACAGTAAGGTAACCGTGGTTGGCGGCTCTCTTTTGGCGAGGGGCTACAGCCTGACACCGAGTACCGGCTGGAAGCCGAGCGGCGGCGCAGAAAGTGTGAAAAAATGTGCCGTTTTCCAGGTGGCAAAGGGTGCGGAAATCAACATTACGGACGGATATTTTAAAGGCTGCGGCGGCGCTGATGTGTTCCAATATTGGTATAGTGACAAGGACAAAATCAGCGTGAATATCAAAGCGGGCACATTTGACACCCACAAGGTTGATAAAGTGGTTATCCAAGGTCATCTCTCATCCACCACTGATATACCCAACGCATTCAAGGGGTTATCAAGAGATAACTATATGCCCGGCAGATATGGTGATGTGAACATCCTGAAGGAATGGGTGAATATGGATGAGGCCGACCTTATCTATGGCGGCGAGGAGCTCACCGAGGAGGACGGAGACGCAACCGGCAGCAAAAAAACCGTTATAAAACCCAAAACCCAGAGCAAATATTTCAACAGTGATTCGCGGGTTGAAATCGAAAACCACACCTCCGACGGTTCTAAGGAGTATAACCCCAACGAAAATATACCGTATTATGTCAGTGCCAAGTATACTCCATATTACTCTTTGAAAGAGGAGGAATGGCTGGCTTATGACTATCAGAACAGAACCGATCGCACTATCAAGTGGTATTACACTCTTTATAAGAGCCTGGGCGACTCTCCGCTTTCTGCAGAGCTGGAATCCACTGCTCCAATCTGTAATCTGAATGATTTGCGAACTAATAAAGGCGACAAAATCACCTATCAGAACGGGCAGATGTATCAGCTCAAAATGCGGGTGGAGGAAAAATGGGTCGGACACAACACCTACACCAGGTCCTTCGCCGGTACGTATATGTTTTATGTTTCCGACGCACCGGTAGGCGAGGTCACGAAATTTATGAATTTTGAGGTGAAAACCACAGTCACGGGAACGGGAGAACCGCAGAACTTTGAGTCTTTTCCCGACGCCGCAACAATAAGCAAGCTTCAAGAAATGGGCATCAAGGATGACACAGAAAGCAGTTATGATTATCGGTATTATTACCTTGATGAATTCGGTAAAACCGTGTACACCAAGTGGATTGACTACGGCAGCGGAAAACCGCCGGAAGCCCGTTGGGCATTTGCGCCGCTTAAGCCCGGTCCCATAGATTTGCGCCTGGGTCTTTTGATTCCCGGCAACGGCGGAGAAGGCAGCTACACGAAGATATATAAAACCGTATTCGCTATGCCTTCTATCAGTGTTTGGCGCGAAGGTTCGGGAGATACAGAATTTGTGACTCCCGACCGCAACGACGTTGTTTATGCAATAACGGGCATGAACGTCACCTTAAATCCCGGGTTAGAGTTTTTAAATGAGCTTGACTTAAAAGACCCGCAAACAGGGAAAAAGCTAACCGTTGCCGATGTGGAATGGGAGTTTCGTGAATTGAGCGGGACGGGATATGTGCCTCTTGACGTCGACGTGGATAATAACGGCTGCTGCTCCGTTGATCGCAGCGGCACCTATCGTGCAAAATTCACCTACGATGGCAGAACATGGTATAGTCCAAACCCGATTTTGCTCTCGGGCAAGAACTATGATAACAACAGAATGCCCTATATCACCGGCAAAAACAGTCACACATCCTGGTCAGACCCGCATGTGCTGCAAATTAACCTGAATAAGGATGCCAACTGGTATACCGTAACGGAATATTGGCTGAAAGCGAAAAGTCATCCATATGGCGCCAGCATCGGCAGCAGCCAAAAAAAGTGTGACAGCAACGGCAGTTTGGATATCAAAAAGTTCTTCAGCGGAACAACGACCGCGGATAACTTTAAGCCCGGCGACTATACCTTTGAGGCATTTGTTTATGGAATAGACGGAGACGGACACAACTATCGGATGAAATCCGAGCCATTCACTGTTCGGTTTGAGAAAGAGTCCACCGACACCGCAATTCGCATAAACGGCGAAACCGTATACGATCCGGCAAAGGCTAACTCTTTTTGTATTCCATACACCGTGCCGGCAGGAGTGAGCAATTTGGACTTTGAACAGATTACGTGGCCTGCCGACGCAACTATTGATGTGAACAGAAATAACCGATTTGAGTGGTATTCAAAGGATCCGGACATTATTCAGATCGACAGCAAAACCGGAAAAGCCGAGGTTTTGCGCCCGGGAACAACTGAGGTTGGTTTTCATATTTATGAGCCGGACGGCATTGTTTTGGGTGGCACGCAGCTTCGGATTGATGTGCCGATTGCCGGTTTTGAAATAGAGCCAATAGACTACGCCGCTCATATTGGAGAGTCTTACATAAACCTGAAACCGAAGGTTAAGGCGGTTTGGGCTGCCAGCGGTTTGCGAATCACCGAAAATACGGATCAATATTTGGATTTCGACATCAGAAGCTGGTCCACCAGCGCTATGTCCGGTGCGGATATCAACAAAATTCAGTATAACGATTATCTGAGGTTTAATTATCGGGTGTTCACCAAGAACGGCTATTTCTTACCGTTGCAAAGAGACAGTGAATATGGCGGCTATGTTTACTACTGCGTGAACGCAGATGCCTTGGAAATTAAAGGCTTTACGGGTGATGACAAGGTATACAAGGCAAAAGAGATTGGTGCATATGCCGCCTATCAGGGGGGCAGCGAGAATTATTGGGCGCGAACGTTTTGTTATAAGGAAACCGGCGTTTATGCCTTTGAAGAGGGCGATCCCGCTATTTCAAAGCTGTGCATCCCGACAACCGTATTTGTCAAAGATCCCAATACCACATATCTGGAAACAGTGAATATCACAACTCGTGAGCCGGTTAAAAACGATTATCGCTATGAGGGCGATGACTGGAAAAATGGATACTACACCACCTATCTAAACGGAAACATAAGCTCTCTCAGGGGGGTTACCGATGTAAACGGTGAAGAGCTCTGGGGATATTCAAGCAGGGTTTCTAAGCTCACGGAGCCGCCCAAAGGCAGCGGCAATCCCTATGAAGATGCAAAAGGCGAGAGTTCTCTGGAATGGTGGAACGGCGTGATAGAGCCGGTTTATGATGATAAACAAAAGCCCACTGCACGCTATACCGACGGCACTTATTTCAACGATGTTACTATGGAGCTTGCGTGGAAGGATACTGCAGCCGGGCAGAAGTTCGCCGTTGACCCCAACGCCACCATTTATGTGAACGGTCATGCTATGAACAACGTCACTATCTACTATGATTTTCAGTTTGACGAAAGTTTGCACACGGCTATTTATTTCAAGTATTATTTTGACGTGGGAAGCACTGAGTCATACACCTCTGCCACTGTGAAGGGAATCTGCGATCCCCGAATCGGCGAAATGCCCACTCTTGTGGAGGAAACTTATGTGGAAGAGTCAGAAGAACTGTATGTTTCCAAGCTTATCTGGTTTGTGGATAAAAACGGCAACCAAAAATATGATTCCGGTGAGGAGTGCCGCATTCGATACGACAGTGAGGGAAATTATGATTCTGCCAACAGCGATTTGACTGCAAACGGCACCTTCCGTGCAGACAGAAAATACAGCGTGTTTGTGGAGGTATCCTCCGAAGGAGGACGCATTGCAAACGGCGGTATATTCCAGCTGTATATGACTTTGGATAACGGTGCGAACGCTTTGCTCTCCGTTGACAACTCCACCGGCGGTGCATACCACTATAATAAAAGCACAAACTTAGTCGGACGTTTTGACGCAACATTTATAAAGGACGACCCGATGGCATTTTATCGGTTCAACGAGTATCCCGGTTATGACGCAGACGGTTTCGCGTCTTCATCATACTGGGTTAAGGATGTGGAGACGGGGGAAAGTATGTTTGGTAAATCGCTGTTGCCCGGAAAGAAATATGAGTTTGATGTGATTTATGTTTCCTCCGATTCATGCCGGTTTGCAGATGACTTCACAGTTACTGTGGATGGCGCTCAGCTCACCGACGGTGTGACCTTAGAGGCGGACAGAACTCGTGTTAGAATTCAGTATTCCTTCACTCTGAATTCCAATGGAACGAAGGTTATCGGAAAGACGGTAAGTTATAACCCAAATAATCCGCCGATTGTTGAATTAAGACAGAATGGAGTCAAAATTTATGATGCGGTTCTTGACGGCGGCAAGGCGGTCGGTGATAAAATAACGCACGAATTCACCTTTGACACGGTAAATGCCGGCAAATATGACCTTGTTGTCATAAAAAGCGGACATTTGTTATACACTGTAAGAGGTATAGAGGTGAGCAACAGTGACATAGACCTAAAGACTCACGCAAACGAAAAAATCAGCACAATCACGCTGTTGGCGGGTGATGTGAACGGCGATGGAAAAATAAACAATCTCGACTATGCTGTTGTGCTGAATCCCTTAAACTTTAATAAGGGATATAATTCTCCGAGTGATGTGAAAGATATATCGGCAGATATTAACGGAGATAAAAAAATTAACAATTTGGATTATGCTATTATTCTTAATCCGATACATTTTAATAAGTCTTGTGATGTGTGTACATTAACGTACTAAAAAGGAGGATGAATATGAAAACATCAAAACAATTAATTTCAGTTTTATTGACATTGGTCATGGTTCTCGGCATGATTTCCTCGGCGGCATTTGCTGCCGGCGGAGATTATTCAACCAGAATGGTTGTGGAAAAGGTTTCTAATTCCAATATAGATATTAAATGGATGGCACAAACCAAAAACGGAGCCGTTATGAAAACTGTTTCTGCCATCATATTTAAGTATGACAATACGAAATATGATATGCTGACAAATGACGGTGAGGTTATAACAACAAAAACCATGAGCGACAATCTATTTGGCGAATATACAGATGCATCTTATGCTCAAAGGGTAGCTGTGATAGATTCTCCCGGTCTTTGGAACAACAGCGGAATCTATACGGAAGCAAAAGGGAATTGGACATTTGTTCTTATCAATCTTTTATCGGGCAGTTCAATGGCAAAAAAAGAATACACAACGGAAACCGCTCTCGCAGTTGTTCACTTGAAGCTTAAGAGCGGTTCGGTTGATAGCGGAATTTCACAAGACAGTATTGCATTGGCAACGGCAGCCGAAGCAGATGGCTGTGCTCAGTCGGGTATAGTTGTATTTATAGGTGCAGACAATAAGCCCCTTATCTACGGGAAGACTGATGGCACACCGGACACACTTTCTATAACACCCTCAATTGATGCGGGAACCGGCATAACCTTTATTGCTCCTCCCAAACCTTCTCCAACTATCACAACAGCTCCAACAGCAACCGTAACTTATGGCGACACAGTAAGCGACAGTGCGTTAACGGGCGGAGTGGCTTCCGTTGCAGGAACATTCAAATGGGCAGATGGTGTAACAACCTACGGCAACGCAGGCACAAAAACGCTTAAAGCAAAGTTTGTTCCCACAGATACGGCAAATTATGCAACGGTTGAAGATATTGATGTTAATGTTAAGGTAAACAAGGCGTCGGCGCCTGCTGCTCCCACAGGTTTAAAGGGTATAAAAGGACAGACTTTGTCCACAGTTTCCCTCCCGGGCGGCTGGACTTGGGCTGACGGCACGACAGTTATGAACACTGCCGGAACGCAGACCTTTAAGGCAAATTACACAGATACAACCGGTAATTATGAAAATGCGACAAATGTTGATGTTTCGGTCAATGTAACTGCAAAATCGACCGCAGCTTTGACGGGGCTTACGCAAAGCGGCTGCACCTACGGTGAAACGCTTTCTGCACCGAGCTACACAAAGCCCGCCGGCACGATTGATTCCACAATAAAAGTTACCTATATGGGCAAAGGCGGCACAACCTATGCGGAATCCGCAGCAAAACCCGTAAAATCAGGGACTTACACCGTAAAGTTAACGCTTGAAACGGCGGATACAATTTACAGCGGAACTGCGGACTTCACAATCGCACAAAAAGATGTTACCATACGCGGCTTTAAGGTGCCGAACAGCGCTTATAACGGCGATACGAAAACATCTTTTAATGCAGCCGCCGCAGAAATCGTCGGCAAGATAACGGGCGATGATGTAACCGTTGACACCACCGCCGCAGAGGCAAACTTTGCACAAAAGGATGTCGGCAATGATATTTCCGTTAATTTCACAGGCGTGAAGCTTGCAGGCGCAGATAAGGACAATTACAGAATTAACAGCGTTGAGCCTGCAAAGGCAAACATCTATCAAAGAACTCTTACGGTTAAACCGGACAGCGGCTTGAGCAAAAAATACGGCGAGGCAGACCCCGCATTGAGCAGCACTGTAAGCGGAACTATTTACGGTGAGATGTACATAATTGACGGCAAGCTGGAAAGAGAAGCAGGCGAAAATGTCGGCAATTATAAAATTCTCCTCGGCACGCTGGCTCTTAAAGACAACGGAGCCTTCAAAGCATCAAACTATATACTGAGCCTTGATACGACCGCAGTATACTTTGAGATCAAAAAAGCTCCTGCTCCGTCCGCTCCCACAGGGTTAAGCGGTATGAAGGGTAAAACGCTTGCAACCGTTCCTCTTACAGGCGGCTGGGCTTGGGCTGACGGCACGACAGTTATGAACACTGCCGGAACGCAGTCCTTTAAGGCAAATTACACAGATACAACAGGCAATTATGAAAATGCGACAAATGTTGATGTAACAGTAGAAGTTATTGATAAAACGAATGTCAGCGCAAGCATCACCTTCGCTGACGGCGAGCTGACATATAACGGCGCAGGGCAGGCTTATGAAACCGCAAGCATTTCCGGCATTACGGCAGGCGCTAACCCCGGCTGGACTTATGTTTACGCACCCTCCGGCACAGGCTCGCTCGATGCTTCGGGCAAGCCGCAGAACGCAGGCACATACACCGTAACGGCAACCTATGAGGATGATGACAATTACGGTACAAAGAGCGCCGTGCTTAAAATCAAAAAGGCTGTTCCGACGGGAACTCCGAAGTATACGGAAATAACTTCTTCGGACAAAACTCTTGCAGACGCAGCTATAACGACAACAGGCGCAGACTTCACTGCTTTGGGTACAGTTATCTGGGTGGCTGACGACGGCGTAACACCGCTTCCGGACACAACTGTGGTTGCGGCAAACACCTATTACAAATGGCTGTTCACACCGACCGACACAAACAATTACGAAACACTGACAGGAACAATTCGCCTTTATTACAAATCATCGGGCGGAGGCGGCGGACGAAGCACTTCACGCTACACCGTATCGTTTGAATCGAACGGCGGCAGCAAGGTTTCAAATCAGACCGTTACAAGAAACAGCGTTATGAAAGAGCCGACAGCGCCGACAAAAGAAAACTTTGATTTTGACGGTTGGTACTCGGATAAGAAACTCAAAACCAAGTACGATTTTTCCGCAAAGGTAACAAAGAGCTTCACACTCTATGCAAAATGGACGGAAAAGGATAATTCGGTAAATCAGATTATCTTAACAATCGGCAAAAAGGACACACAGGTATTCGGCAAGGCGAAATCAAATGATGTTGCTCCGAAAATCGTAAACAACCGTACAATGCTTCCGGCAAGGTTTGTTGCCGAAAACCTCGGTGCTGATGTTTCGTGGGACGGCGATAAAGAACTTGTGACGATTAAAGGGAAAAATCTTAAAACAGGTGAGGATGTAACTATACTTATTACCATCGGCGCTGCAACAGCAAAGGTAAACGGCAAGGAAATCAAGCTTGATTCTGCCGCATTTGTTGAGAATGACCGCACCTACACACCAATTCGCTTTATATCCGAGGAACTCGGCGCAAGTGTTGAATGGGTTGAAAAGGATAAGAAGGTAATTATCACAAAGCCCGAAATCAAAAAGGCTGAAACAAAGTAACACTAAATAAAGCTTTCCGAACAGGAAATTGGTGACGGCATAGCAGGCCGCCCGGTATAGAGGCAAAACGCCTTTATTGCCGGGCGGCTTTTTTGTGCCTTTTTATATGATATTACAAAGCAAAGGAAGCGAAAGCGATTACCTCATAAATAAAAAATTGCCCTGCATAGGACAAAATTATGCTTTTTGTCGGATATGCCCTGCGGCACGGAGGACACTTTATGAAGCCAGTGCAAAGCTCAAAAAGCATAAGCCTAAAGGACATCACCGCAAATCTTCGGGAAAACATCACAGAAAACCACCACCGTATCATAGCCGTGCTCCGCCTCTCTCTTTTGTGCAAATTCAACAAAATTTACACAAAAGGGTGAAATTATGAAATTATTTTTTGAAAGTTACAATGGGCTTGTGACATTAGGTACTACAATGAATTTCGGAAGGAGGTGTAACGGCTGTGACGGGTACGGCTATTTAATAGCATAATCAAAGGGATTGATATAATTCGATAACCTTGTTATCTGTATATCAGTCCTTTTGCTTATATTATTAAGTTTTAGGGGGTGCCTTATGATAGAAAAAAATGATTTTATAACAATTAAAGAATCTAAATTGGGAAAGGAATCATCTTTTACAAAAATAAAGGTCAAGGGCGGTTGTGTAATAAATGTGAAAAGCAAATTTAATAATACAGTAGATTTGATTGAAGCACTAAAACAGGGAGTTTTTTTATCAATACAATCTGAACAGTAATTTTTTGCGTTAATCGCTACAATAATGTATAATAGTTATTGAACAGGAGTTTAAGATGCGGTACATATTCAAATCACGGGAAAAATGTATGCACTTCTCATAATATCCGTGAAGAGGTTCTTGAAGCCATTGTGTTAAATGAATAAGTTTTTAGCTCGTGAGTTAATTGAGCCGATAACTGTTTCCGCATATTATAAGGTTGACGGCGAAACAACGCAAGATGTAGACATAAACTATAAATTTGTGGGAAATCTAAAAAATTCAGAAATAAATTTTTTGAAGCAGGCTATGTGATAGCCGTAATATTGCGGCAAAGAAACAACCGCTTTATTATGGCTGTTTTAGGGCAAAAAAATTATGGTCATTATCAAAAATGACCATAAAATTGTGGCGGAGAAGGAGAGATTTGAACTCTCGCGCCGGTTGCCCGACCTACACCCTTAGCAGGGGCGCCTCTTCGACCTCTTGAGTACTTCTCCAAAAAGTTTGCTGAAAATAAAATATTTAATTCACATTGCAAAACAAAGTGGCGGAGAGGCAGAGATTCGAACTCTGGGTGCTGAAAGCATCACTAGTTTTCAAGACTAGCTCCTTAAACCACTCGGACACCTCTCCGTGCAGTTTTGCAACGTAAACTATTATACCAGTTAACGCGCGATATGTCAAGTGTTTTTTGAAAATTTATCCCGTCTTTTTCCAAAAATGAGGAAGTTAATATTTTTTGCTCAAGAGCGCTCTTTCGGTATCTTCAATAGCTTTAAGCGCCAAATCGTCCTTTTGGCACACGAGATAAAGGTAAAGCGCGTCGATAATCGCAAGCTGTGCAATACGCGAATTAAGTCCCAAAATCGAGTGGCGCGTTTCATTTGACGCGGTGAAAAGCACAATGTCGCTTTGCTTTAAAATAGGCGATTTTCCCTCGTTTGTAAGGCAAATTGTGGTTGCGCCGTTGTCGCGCGCAATTTTAAGCGCCTCCACGACGTCTTTCGAGGAACCGGAGTGCGAAACGCCGATTGCAACGTCGCCTTTTTTGAGGTGCGACGCGTTTATCGCCTGCATATGGTTGTCGCTGTACGCAAATGCGTTGCACCCCGCGCGCAGAAATTTATGCTGTGCGTCGATTGCCACCGCGGCGGAATTTCCCAGTCCGTATATAGACACGATTTCCGCGTTTGCAATGGCGTTTGCAGCCTTTTCGATTTCCTCTTTTTTCAGCGCGCCTTTTGTTTTTTCAAGCGAGCAGTAAATGTCGTTTGACACCTTTTCAAAAATTTCAAAACAGCTGTCGCCTTTTTTCACGGTGTCGTCAACGTTCTTTTTGCCCTCGTCGCGCGCGATTGAAATTTTAAGTTCCTGGTATCCGCTGCAGCCGAGCCGGCGCGCAAAACGCACGATTGTCGCCTCGGAACAGTTACATTCCTCCGCAAGCTCGCAAATGGAGAGCGGAATTAAATCGCCCGGGTGCGACAAAATCCAGTCGGCGATTTTTTTCTCGGCACGGCCCATTTTATCATATAAAACTTTCACTTGCAGAAGTGTTCTGTTCATAATTTCCCCCAAAAAATTTTATTTAAGCCATAAAATTTTATTCAATCATAAATTTGTCGGTAAAGCCTTTGGAAAGCGCATTTTTTGCGTATTCTTTCGCAAGCGCAAGGCTGTGAAGTTTGTAATTTCCGCACTGAACCTCGTTCATAGCCGGAACAACCTCGGTTTCAAGCACTTTTTTAAGCGAGTTTTCCACCGCGCCGATAACCGTTTTAACATCGTCCTCGCCCCAGGCGGTCATATAAAAACCCGTTCTGCATCCCATAGGAGATAAGTCGATGATGTTGTCCATATCGTCGCGCATATACGTTGCCAAAAGGTGCTCGAGCGTGTGAATACCCTCGCTTTGCATTTCCTCTTTGTTCGGCTGCATAAAGCGAATGTCAAATTTTGTAACCTTGTCGCCTTTTTCGCCCGTAAGAACGGTGCATTTGCGCACAAACGGCGCTTTAACTTTTGTATGGTCAAGAGCAAAGCTTTCAACTTTCATATAAAGAACCTCCGATTTCGGTAAAATTTCACTAAATTATATTTTACCAAATTTTCAAAAAAATTTCAAGCGTTATTAAACAAAACAAAACCGAGATGCGCGCGCAATCTCGGTTTTATGCGGTAATTTCAAAATTAAAGCGTGCCGAAAAGTCTGTCGCCCGCGTCGCCGAGACCGGGAACGATATATTTTGCTTCGTTGAGTTTTTCGTCGAGCGCACCGCAGTAGATGTCAACGTCGGGGTGAGCCTTCTGCATACATTCAACGCCCTCGGGAGCGGCGATTATGCACATAAGTCTGATGTCTTTTGCGCCTCTCTGCTTGATGAAATCAATAGCCGCAACACTGCTTCCGCCTGTTGCAAGCATAGGGTCAACAACGATAACTTCCCTTTTGTCAACGTCAACGGGGAGTTTGCAGTAATATTCAACAGGTTGTGCCGTTTCGTGGTCGCGGTAAAGACCGATATGTCCTACCTTTGCCGACGGAACTATGTTCATAATTGCGTCAACCATACCGAGACCTGCTCTCAAAATGGGAACAACCGCAATGGGTTTTGCAATTTCTTTTCCGACCATTTTTGTGATGGGTGTTTCAACCTCTTTGTCTACAAGCTTCAAATCTCTTGTTGCCTCATAGCCCATCAAAAGTGCAATTTCGTTAACCAGCTCGCGGAATTCCTTTACCGGTGTGTCCTTATCGCGGAGTTTTGTGATTTTATGAACTATAAGAGGGTGGTCCATAACGTGAACTTTGCTCATTTTGCTGCCTCTTTTCTTAAAGTAATTTTTAAAAGCGTATATCACGCTCAAATCTACAAAATTATACTACATATTACTACAAAAGTCTACATGCTTTTCAAAAAATAGTTATTTTGCACAATAATTGAATGTATATTTGTAAAATTTATTTATTCAAAAACTTTTTTAATACCGTAGGTAACATTGCCGTTTTCAACCGCAAAGCTGAAATATTCGCTGTCGGCATAGTTTGATATGTTGCTGCCGCGTATTCCTTTTAATTCAAAATATTTAACTCCGCCTTTTGCGTAAACCGAGTTAACCTCGCCGTCGTAAAGCACAAATCCGCGTCTGCCCGACTTGTCGGATAGATATTTTTCGGTTAAATCGTCAAACAAATCCTGCTCGTTTTTGCTTTTGAAAACAGGCTTTTCGCGCAAAATCAAAAATACGTTTTTGCTGGTTGTGCCGTCAAGCGCGGATATGATTTTCTGCCACTGCGAAAGAGAATTTCCCGAAATTGTTCCGCCGTAGTTGTTCGCCGTGACAAACAGGCAGTTTTTGTATTCGTAAACCTCGCATACGTCGGTTTTGACGCTCTTGATTTTGGTGTTCACCGAGTCGGTTTTGTTGCCCGAAAAGATTGAAACTTCGGTATTCTGCGCCGTTTTTTCGTTGAATTTGCGGACAATCGCGCGTTCCAAAAGCGTATTTTTTGAAACGGGACTTCCGAACGCGGTGAAATAAAACGAATTTGCGCCGGGCGTGATTTGCTTTAATCCGTCAAGCGACGAAACGTCGTCGGGGAGGGGAATATCCTCCGCGATATTTCCGCAGTAGAGCGCAATGTGCGTGTTGACGTTTTTGCACGCGATTGTCATAATCGCACTGCCCTCTTTCGCGCCGACGAGGTTGTTGCCCTCGCGCGTGAACACGTCGTCGGTGAAGTTTATGTCGGTGTCTTTTAGGTTTATCGGCGCGCTTTTGCCGTCCTTGTCACAGCCCTCAAGGCTGATGTACTGCTTTTCGCCGGCTCCGAGTTTTACGGTTTTTGTGCTGGGATAAATTGCGGAAATGTCACCGAGAACCGTAAATTCGCAGGACGCTTCTATAACGTTTTCATCAATTCCGTTTTCGTATGTTGCAAAAACCTTGCCGACACCCTCGGTTTCGGGATAGTAAAATCCGTCCTCGATTTTGCCGTTTTCACAGCTCCATTCCACAACGTCGGGTGCAACGGCGCCGATATACATTCCGTTTTCGTCGTACAAAAGGCTTTCCACAAGAGTGGACGTGCCTTTAAAAACGGTACTGCTTGCAGGCTTTAACACCATTTTTGACGCATTGCCTTTTGTTGCGGTCATTTTTATGCCGATACCGTTTATGACACTGCGCAGACTGCCCTCGCTCGGGAGGTTTATAACCTCGTTTGCGCCCGTTTCGGTGTTTTTTGCAACCATTGTCGTCGAACCGCCTCCGTCGAGGTTTATCGCGTTGTATATTCCGTTGTTTATGAGGATTTCCGATAATTCCGCGAGTGACACTCCGATACTGTCCGCCTGACGTCCGTCCACGGTGATGAGGTAAAGGGTTTTGCCGTCCTTGTCAAGTCCGAGCGCGGTGCGCGGATTTAACCCTGCAATGTTGTGAGTGTTTTTCGCGGTTTTTCCGTCTTTTACAAGCAGTGTTCCTCCGCCCATTGCAAGGTTTATGTTTTCGTAATTCGGCTGAAGCGAGATGTCAAACACAATTTTGTCGCCGATTTGGAAGTTGTCAAGCAGAAATGTCGTTCGGTCTTTCAAAAACGACAGAACATAGCCGTTTTCGGGGATTTTGCACGGACCTGCGTCGTAGTTTATTGCGGTCACGGTGTCGTCCTCAACCACCATTTCAACCTGATATGCGTGCGAGCCGGGTGAGGTTTCGCCCCATTTGGAATTATACATAACAATTCCGTCCAAATCGTCGTATTTGTTGATGTGCTTAATCTGCGTTCCCTCGCCGTTGGGCGCGGTCACGGTCATATATGTGTCAATGTAGTCGAAAAGCATATGTTTGTCGTCGGTTTTCACAAAAACCGCGTTGGACGTGCTTGCCTTTGCGTAGGACGTGAGCTTTTCACCGTCTTTTATCTCAACGCCGACGGGGCTTCCTTTGCCCTTTTCGGTGCTCGACCACGAGAAAAAGTCGCCGTTTACCGCAACGTATGTATCGGCTTTCTCGGCAAGCGTTTTAACGTTTGTAAGCTTTCGTATGTCGTTTTCGTCCTTCAAAAGTTCCGCGTCGATGTAGTCTTTCGACAGGTCGGCGCTTGCAATGTTGATGTTCAGCCAGCCGTTTTTGGTCAGCGAGCGGATATGTGAAATTTTAAGTCCGTCGATATATTCCGTTTCGTCATACAGACTGTATATCGGCGCCGCCGCGTATGCCGACGTAAAAACAAGCATAAGTGCGAGAATAAGCGATGTCAGTTTTTTCAATTTGCCAAAACTCCTTTATATTAAAGTTGATTTCATTATACATCACATATAAATTTATGTAAATATATTTTGCGTTATTTAATAAAATTGTAATTGAAATTTTTTTGAATATGTGGTAATATATACAATGTAATATTATGTATTTTTGATAGTGAGGTACATTAAAATGAAAAGAATAAGAGTATTGCTTGCGCTTATGGGGCTTGAAATCGGCGGTGCCGAAACGCACGCCGTGGAACTTGCAAAATATTTGTGCAAAAAAGGATATATTGTTTATGCGGTGTCGAGCGGAGGAGTTTACGAAAAAGAACTTGCCGACGCCGGAGTGCGTCATTATTACGCGCCTCTTACAAAAAAAGACCCGATAAGTATGTATAAATCATACAGTGTGATTAAAAATGTGGTACTGCGCGAAAAAATCGACTTAATCCACGCGCACGCGAGGATACCTGCTTTTGTAAGCTCTCTTGTGAAAAAGAAACTCGGTATTCCGCTTGTTTCCACCGTTCACGGGGTGTATTCCACAGCTTGGCACTACAAAATGCTCACAAACTGGGGCGACGAGGCGGTGTGCGTGAGCGAGGACGTGCAGAAATACGTCATTGAAAACTACAACTTTTCGCCCGACAACACGCTTATCACAATAAACGGCATTGATACCGACGTTTTTTCTGGCGATTTTATACACTACGACACGCTTGCCGAGTTTAATCTGCCCGAGCACGCGTTCAAAATAGTGTGCGTCAGCCGTCTTGATGCAGGCAACACCAACGCGGCATACTCGCTTTTGAGCATTGCCGGCAAATTGAGCGAGCAGATTGACGAACTTAAAATTATTATGGTGGGAGGCGGCAGCGAATTTGAAAAGATAAGCGCGCTTTGCGACGAGAAAAACAGTGAGCTGAAAAAGGAAATTTTTGTTATGACAAATTCGCGCACCGACGTTCATAAGTTTTTGTCAATAGCCGACGTTTTTGTAGGCATAAGCCGTGCCGCGCTCGAGGCTATGAGCGCGCGCGTTCCCGTAATTCTTACGGGTCAGTTCGGTTACGGCGGAATTTTTTCGCCCGACAATCTCGATGTTTGCCTTAAGAACAATTTCACCTGCCGCGGTGAGGACTTCGCGTCGGACAACACATTTTTTGAAGATATTATGACCGTTTACAATATGCCGAACGAAAAAAGGTCGGCGCTCACGCAGTTCGGGCGCGAAACTGTTTTGAAAAACTATTCGGTAACCGCAATGGCGGAGAACACCATAACCGCGTATAAAAAGGTTCTGCGCGAAAAAGCGAACAGCTACGATTTTATGATTTCGGGATATTTCGGCTTTAACAATTCGGGCGACGACGCGCTTTTGCAGGCTATGCTCGACAACCTCAAAAGCCTTGACAAAGATGTGAGAATTGTGGTTTTGTCGCGCCGTCCCGACGAAACTGTGAAACGGTATAACGTCGACGCGATAAACCGATTTTCTCCGTTTAAGGTGATGAAAGTGATGAACCGCACAAAAGTGCTTTTGAGCGGGGGAGGTTCGCTTATTCAGGACGTCACCAGCACAAAATCAATTTTATACTATCTCACAATTATGAAAACCGCACTCAAAAAACATATGTCGCTTATGGTATATGCAAACGGCGTAGGACCGATAAACAGGGCGAAAAACCGCCGTCTTACAAAGAAAATTTTCGATAAGGCGGATATTATCACCCTGCGCGAGGAGGGTTCGCTCAAACTTCTTAAAGAAATCGGCGTGACGAACGATAACATTATTCTCACTGCCGACCCGGCGCTTAATCTTGTGCCGTCCGACGCGGAACTTACCGAAAATGTTTTAAGGTCGCACGGAATAAAGGGCGATATAAATTTAATCGGCGTGTCGGTGCGCGAATGGAACAAAAACGAGCACAATTTTGAAAAAACTTTTGCGAAAAATCTCGACATTATCTGCCGTATGAATAACGTTTACCCCGTTTTTCTGCCTATGCAACTGCCGAATGATTTGGAATTTTCAAAGAAAATCTGCGAAAATCTCGAAACGCCGTATTACATCATCGGCACGCGTTACGACGAGAAAATTTTTGCCGGTATAATTTCGCGGTGTTCGCTTTTAATCGGTATGCGCCTCCATTCGCTCATCTATGCGGCGAGCGTGTGCGTGCCTATCGTCGGCATTGTCTATGACCCGAAAGTTAAAAGCTTTCTCGATTACGTCGGTCAGACGCATTTTATCGGCGCGGAAAAAATTTCGGGCGAGAATTTTATAGGCATAATAAGCGACTGTTTAAAAAACAAAGACACGATAAAGGAAGAATTTAAAAAACGAATAGACGTTCTTTGCAAAAAGGCGAAATACAACGCGGACATTGCAATGAAACTTCTTAATAAGGAAACGATTATCACATTTGACGCGGAGGAAAACGCGGAAAATACCGAGGAGGCGCACAGTGAGAATACTGGGGATTGATTACGGCGACGCAAGAGTGGGAGTTGCGGTGTCCGACCCTCTGCTTTTTACGGCGCAGGGCATAAAAACACTGCCGAACAAGGTTTTTGACAAAATGCTTTTGAGTCTTGACGAAATTTACAGCGAATACAAGCCGGAAAAAATCGTTTTGGGATTTCCCAAAAATATGGACGGTTCGGTGGGATTTCGGGGCGAAATAACGCTTGAATTTAAAAAAACGCTGGAGGAAAGATATAAAAACAGCGAGGTTGTTTTGTATGACGAACGGCTTACAACCGTTATGGCGGACAGATTTCTTTCGGCGACAAACACGCGCGGAAGCGGACGCAAAAAGGTTATCGACACCGTATCTGCGGCGGTGATTTTGCAGAATTATCTCGACAGCGAGAGAAATAATATTTTAAAAGGAGAAAAATGATGAGCGAATTTAATTTTAACGAAAATAAAGAGAGAAATATTATACCTTTTGAGGACGAAAACGGAAACAAAGTGAATTTTGAAGTGATAGACGCGTTTAAAATGGACGGAAGCGAATACGTTGCACTGCTCCCTGCCGATGACGACGATTACGACACCGAGGTGTTTATTATGCGTATCGAAAAAGAGGGCGAGGACGACGTTTTGGTGTATATCGAAAATGATGAGGAGCTGGACGACGCGTTCGAGATGTTTAAAGACCGTATGGGCGACGAGTACGACTTTTTGGACTGATATTTTATAGGGGGAGTGTAAAATGATGAAGAAATTTTTGTGTATTGTGTTGGCATTGTCAATGGTGATGTGCCTTGCGCCGAACGTTTTTGCGGAAGACGTCATTGCCGAGGGAAAATGCGGTGACAGCGTTACGTGGAAGATAGTTGGAAATACGCTTACGTTCAGCGGAAGCGGTGCAATGGACGAATTTATTGATATGGCTTGGTATAGTTACAGAAACGATATATATAATGTTGTTATAGAGGAAGGAATAACATATCTTACGCACGAATTGTTATGTGATTTGAAATGGTTTTCCTCGGTTAAAATTCCCGACAGTGTTACGAGTGTCGGCACACTTATATTCAGTAACTGCACGGGGCTTGAAACTGTTGAAATAGGCAAGGGTTTAAAGTCAATCACGCCGTCTGCGTTTTCTAACTGCCCAAATCTTGAAGAAATTGCCGTTTCGCCTGAAAATGAAAATCTTGCAAGTGTCGGCGGAGTGCTTTTTAACAAAGACATAACAAATCTTATATATTTTCCGAACGGCTGGTTCGATAAGGAAAATATCGGAGAAAATGAGGGCAACTATACAATTCCCGATACGGTGACGAAAATTACCGACGGCGCTCTTAACGGAAAACTGTATTTAAAAAACTTTTATACAAATGAAAATTCCGCATACACCGCAGAGAACGGTGTGCTGTTTAATAAGGATAAAACCGAGCTTGTGCGCTATCCGTCGGGAAACGAAAGAAGTACATACATTATTCCCGAAAGCGTACAGAACATTTACGAAAGTGCGTTTTCGTATGCCAAAAATCTGACGGACGTAACACTTCCGCAGAATATAAGCAAACTTGCTGATAATACATTTTCTGACTGCACAAATCTCAAAGGTATAGAAATACCGAAAAATGTTACCGAAATCGGAAGTTATGCCTTTTCAGACTGTTCAAATCTTGAAAAGGCGGTTCTGCACGACGGCATTGTTACGCTTGGGAGCGGTGTATTCTATGAATGCGGTGCGCTTAAATATGCCGATATTCCGAAAAATCTTACGGAAATTCCGCGCAGTACCTTTTACGGCTGTGAAAGCCTCAAAAATATAAAATTGCCGGGTTCTGTAAAAACCGTTGATTTTTCTGCTTTTCAGCGATGCACGTCGCTGACGGAAATTGATATTCCGCAGAGTGTCACTTTGATTAACAGCAGTGCCTTTGAAGATTGCGAAAGTTTGAAAACCGTCACATTCCGAAACAGCGGTGTTATTAAGGCTTACGTGTTTTCGGGGTGTCCGAATTTGACACGCGTTAATATTTTTTCGGACAGTATCATAATTTGGGGCGATACGTTTTATGATGAAGCGGAAAAAACAAAAGATATATATTTTGCCGTTTCTGCCGATAATGTTGTGACGGGACGTGAAGACGGCAAAGTTTGCGTAGAGGACCTTTCCGAGGACGGCGGACTAAAGAATGTACGGCTTCACTGCAACACGCCGTGCACGGTGTCGTCGGTGACGGAAAACGAGGAGAAAGCGACCGTTTCGGTTAACGCGAAAAATATAGACGCGCAGTCGAAGGTCACGGTAGGATTTTACAAAAACGGTGCGCTTGCCGACATAAAAGTGTGTGATGTATCCGACCTCACAGCCGAAACGGACAAAGATTTCGACACCGTAAAAATTATGACGTTCCCGTCTTTGCCGTCACTCGAACCGCTTTGCATAAAAGAGGAATTGTAAAATATAACACGGACATCGCGAAGATGTCCGTGGTTTTGTATGCAGACTTTTTAAACATTTATTTTACACAAATAAATGTTTATTTTTTTTATTGATTATATCCGCGAAATAAAGTAAAATCAAGGTGAAAGCACAAAAACTTTATTTCGGAAACGAAATTTACATAAGTCAAAAAAGGAGAAGATTTTTATGGAATTTATGCTCGGCTGTAACTATTGGGCGTCAAACGCGGGCGCGCTTATGTGGGAGCGGTGGGACGCGGACGCGGTGGACAAGGATTTGAAGGTGCTGTCCGAAAACGGCGTTTCTTATATGCGCGTTTTCCCGAACTGGCGCGATTTTCAGCCTGTCAAAGTTATGCGCCAGTGGGCAGGAAACGAATATGAGTATCTTATGACCGATGAGAGTTTTCCGACAAACGAAAATTATCTTGACGAAACAATGCTTGCACGGTTTAACGAATTTTGCAGTATTGCGGAAAAATATAACATCAAACTGATTGTGGGACTTTTGACCGGCTGGATGAGCGGACGGCTGTTTGTTCCGCCGATTTTGGAGGGACTTAATCTTTACACTGACCCGACTGCGCTTTTGTTTGAAATGCGCTTTATAAAAGGCTTTATCGGCGCAACAAAGCATCAAAAATCAATTTTTGCGTGGGATTTGGGCAACGAGTGCAACTGCCTAACATACACCGAATACCGCAGCACCGCCTCGTCGTGGACGGCGATTGTTGCAAACACCATAAAGGCATACGACAGCACGCGTCCCGTCGTTTCGGGTATGCATTCGCTCGGCACTGAAAACGCGTGGACGATTTTCGACCAGGCGGAGCACACCGATATTCTCACCACTCACCCTTATCCGCATTTTGTTCCGCATTGCTTTAAAAACACGCTCACCTCACAGCGTACGCTCCTGCACCCGTCGTGCGAAACCGCGTACTATTCCGACATCGGCAAAAAGCCGTGCTTTGTTGAGGAAATCGGCACGCTTGGACCTATGACGTGTAACGACGAAACCGCGTCAAAATTTTTGTTCAATAACCTTTTTTCGGTGTGGGCGAACGGGTCGAAAGGCTTGATGTTCTGGTGTAATTCCGACTTTGCCGACATCGACAGAGCGCCGTATACCTGGGATATGATGGAGGACGAGCTGGGTCTTGCCGATAAAGAGCGCAAACCGCGCAAAACGCTTTTGGCGATAAAGAAATTTTCGCAGTTTTTGAAAAAATTCGGCGGTGAAATCAATCCGCCCGAAAAGGACGCAGTGCTTATTTCGACACGAAATCAGGACGCTTGGGGAGCGGCATATTCGGCATATATTCTTGCAAAACAGAACGATTTAACTCTTTCGTTTGCGTGGAGCGACCAAAAGCTTCCCGACTCGGAAATTTATATGCTTCCGTCAATTTGCAGTACGCGCGTTATGTGTATGGAGCGCTATCTCGAACTTTTGGAGCGCGTGCGTAACGGCGCCGCGCTTTATATATCCAACGACAACGGATTTGTTGCGAAATTTGCCGAAATTTCAGGCATTGAGGTTGTAAATTCGCTTGAAGTTGACGAGGACGGATTTACCGAACTCTACGGCGAAAAGATAGAATTTAAGCGCAGAAAAAGGTATATTGTAAAGCCCTGCGGTGCAAAAGTTTTGTCGTACGATAACCTCGGAAATCCGGCAATCTGCGAAAACAAATACGGCAAGGGCAGAGTTTTTTACGTCAATTTTCCGCTTGAAACAATGCTTGCCGACGACAGTTTCGGCTTTGAACAGAACAGGCATCTTGTGTATAAAAAACTTTTTGAAAATACCGAGCAAATTGTGCGTTCAAACGACATAAAAATGTCGGTTACGCGCCATAAGCACGGTGAAAAATACATCTGCACAGCGATAAATTACGGTGACGAAAGCCTCAAAAACAAGATTGAAATTTCAAAGGATTTTGCCGTTTCAAAGGTGATTTACGGCGATATTGAAAATGTTGAACCTCACGATGCGTGCGTGTTTGAAATTGAGAAAATATGAAAATAAAAAATGCTCTCAACAGTTTATGCTGAGAGTATTTTTTGCTATACAAGCTTGTTTTTATACCGTATCGGCGTTTCGCCCATAATTCTTTTAAAATGTTTTGAAAATGTGCTGATGTCACAAAATCCCGTTTTTTCCGCCGCCTCGGCAACGCTTGTCTGACCTTCCTCCAAAAGACGCGCCGCATTCATAATCTGAATGTGCAGAATGTACTGATGAAGCGACGAACCTGTGTGCGTTTTAATCATATGGTTAAGGTAGTTTGGATGGAACGAAAAAATTTCGCCCAGCTTTTTGTTTGTGAGATTTTCGTTGTAATGCTCGTGAATGTATGTGAGCACCTTTTCGGTTTTGTAGTTTGCATTCTGCGAGAAAAAGTCGTTGAAAGTGAGCGAGCGCACGCAGTTTGCAAGACAGTGCGAAAAATACGCGTTAACCTGTGTGCGGCAGCAAATAACCTTGTGCGAATATTCGTACTCGGCTTTGACAAGGTGCTTTTCAATTTTTTTAATGTTCGGAATATACAAAATTCCGTTAAATTCCTCCACGTCCTCAAAGTCGCTTTTGCGCAGAATTTCACTGTGTTTAAAGCTTAAAATGCGCGAAAGATGGACGGGAAGATTAAGGTGCGAAAAATCTTGAGTATAGTCAAAATTTACCGCAATATATTTTGCCGCGCCGTCCTCGAGCGACGAAATCTGATACGGTATTCCGGGCGCTATGATAAGCACGCTCGACGTGTTCATAATATATTCGGTGCCGTTTACGACGATACATCCCGTGCCGTCAAGAGTGTAAAACATACGTGCGTCGTAGGCTACAAAAAGCTCGAATTTCGTTGTTTTGTCCACGTCAAGATAGCGTATGTATCTTACGAAAGGCGAAATATCTTCCAATTTCAAAACAATTCCTCCCAAATATTTATTTTACACAAATTTTAGTTTGCTTTGTTACTTGATTATACACAAAAAAGACTGTAAAATCAAGATGTAAAATAAAATTTTTATACTGCGGAAAATCCTGCTTTAAAACAGAGCAAAAACATCTGTTTTTACTGCGGTAAATTTTGCCGTTTGTTTTTTATTTTATTTGTGTTAGAATTAAAAAAATATATAAATTTAATTCAGGGGGTTTTCAAAATGAAAAAAATTGTTTCTTTGGCGCTTGTGCTTTGCCTTGCGCTCGGCGCACTCGCGGGATGCGGAAGTAAAAATACCGCAGACACAAAAAAAGTTGTTATGTGGTCGCACAATTCGCACGCAAAGTCGGCGCTTGTTGAAATTATCGACGATTTTAACAAGGGCAGAGGAAAAGAAATCGGCGTTGAAATTGAGCTTGTTATGAAAGAAAACGAGATGGAAAAAATGCTTGACCTTGCTTTCTCATCGGGTCAGGCGCCCGACATCTTCACGGCGTGCAGCTTCCAGAAACAGGCGGAGGCAGGAAATCTTTTGGATATTTCCACACTTCCCGGAATGGAAAAATACATAGAAAAATATGACGGCCAGCTTGCGGAATTAAGATGCAAGTATCATGGCGTGCTTTATGCAATCCCCACCGTTGCAACAACAAGCGGTGTTGCCTATAACAAAGATTTGTTCAAGGCGGCGGGCATTGTTGACGAAAACGGAGAGGCAAAAGCACCCAAAACTCTTGCAGACATCAGAGAATACGCGAAAAAACTCACCGATACGTCCAAAAGACAGTACGGCATTGCATACGCTATGAAATACGGCGGTTGGTTCGGCTCGACAATTCAGAGCCCGTCAATGGTAAACTGCGGATACAACGGCTATAACCCCGTTACCGGAACATTTGACTATACAAACCTTAAAGACACAATGCAGCTTGTGCTCGACATCAAAAAAGACGGCAGTTATTACCCGGGATGCGAAACAATGGAAAACGACACCGCAAGAGCGCTTTTTGCGGAGGGACTTATCGGTATGATTTATGCCGATTCGTGGGATGTCGGCGTTTTTGACACGCAGTTCTCCACAAAAATCGACTGGGCGGTTGCTCCTCTCCCCGTTGCTGACGAAAACGCGCAAGTCTACAAACAGGTTATGGGCTGCGGACTTTCAACTTATATGAACAGCAAAATTACCGATAAAATCACAAAAGAACAGGCTTTTGAAATTTTTGAGCTTTTGAACGGAAAAGAAAAACAGAAAAAATTCTATGAAAAAGGCATTGACATTCCCTATGACAGCGAGGTTATAAAAGAGGCGGATTCGTCCAAACTCAACCCGAAATTCAAACAGTTTGCCGAGCTTGTAAACATCAGCATACTTCCGCCCGTTACCATAAAATACGACATCGGCACCGAGAGAAATCTTTCGACACGCTTTGCCGAGGACGTTTGGGCAGGCAAAACAACCGACCTTGACAAGCTTTTGACCGACTATTCAAAAATTGTTAACGACGGCGTGAAAAAATACGCGGACGCTCACCCCGAATACGACGGAAAATCTTTCCTTGTTGAAAACTGGGACGCAAGAAGATAAAATAAGCGTATTTAAACAAATTTAAGAGGTGTATTTAATGAAAACAACAATGAATATGCGAAGCGGAGTGAAAATCAAAAGCGGACGTCTTTCGGACAGCGCGCAGTGCTACCTGCTTTTAGGACTTCCTCTTATCGGATTTTTCGTGTTTACGCTTTATCCGATTTTGTGGGCGATGCGCCTTTCGTTTTTCTATCACGACGGCATACCGTCAAACACCGTTTTTGTGGGCATTGAAAACTTTGTAAACGCGTTCAAAGACAAGGTGTACTGGGGCACGTGGCTCACAACACTGCAATTTGCGGTTATGAAACTTCCGATAGAGCTTCCGCTCGCGCTTGTTCTTGCGGTTTTGCTCAATAAAAAAATAAAAGGCTCGGGATTTTTCAGAACGGTGTATTTTATGCCTACCGTCATCAGCGCGGCGCTTATCGCGCTGATGTTTTCAAACCTTTTCAGCGTGTTCGGCATTGTTAATATGTACCTTATAAAGCTTGGAATTATTAAGGATTTTTTAACTGGTTTGAAACAAAATCCACCGCAATGTGGGTGCTGGTTATTTCGTCGATATGGAATACCTTCGGTACAAACATTCTGTATTTTCTCGGCGCACTGCAAAACGTGCCCGAGGACTGCTACGAGGCGGCGAAAATAGACGGCGCCGGAAAATTTACAACGTTTTTCAAAATTACAATTCCGCTTATCGCGCCCGTTGCACAGACGATACTTCTTCTTTCGATAAACGGAACGCTCCAGACGGGCGAATACGTAATACTTTTGACAAACGGCGCTCCGGGCGGTGCAACCTACACCGCAGGCGCGTATCTTATCGGCAAGTTTGCGCCGGGCTTTGCCGAAACGACGGCAAACATCGGCTACGGCTGTGCGCTTTCGCTTGTAAACACCGCCATAACGGCGTCGGTTGCGGCATTCTACTTAAAAGCAAGCAAAAAAATGACAAACATATATTGATGGGGGTGTACTGATTGGATAACAAAAGAAATCTTGCCGATACAATTATTACACTCTTCGTGCTTGTAATTGTGACGCTTATAACGCTTTTTCCGCTTGTTTACACAGCGGCGTCGTCGTTTAAAACCAACGCGGAAATTTTAGCGTATCCCGAAAGAATATTTTCGCTCAATCCCACGTGGGACAACTACAAAACAGTGTTCCGCTCCGACTCGATAAACATTATGCGTATGACGTGGAACAGCCTTTACTACACAATTTTCAGCGTTATTGTGGTGCTGATTACTTCGTCGGTGTCGGGATATGTTTTCTCGCGCGGTGAGTTTAAGTTTAAAAAGACGATTTTCACAATTTTTTCGTCGCTTATGTTTTTGTCATTCGGTTCGGTTACACTTTACCCGAAGTTTGACATCTTAACCGCACTGCACCTTAACAAGTCGCTTTTCGGACTTATCGTGTTAAAATGTTTCGGCATACCGATTGTAAATATGTATCTGGTGCGCGGATATGTAAACACGCTCCCGAAAGAACTGGACGAATCGGCAAAGCTTGACGGGTGCTCGTTTACGGGGACGTTTTTCCGCATAATCGCACCGCTTTTAAAGCCGATACTCGCGACCGTCGGAATTTTGACATTCCAGAACACCTGGAACGAATACCTGCTTCCGGCGATTTTCACCGCAGGACTTCCCGAACAGCAGCCCCTTATCGTGGGCATAACGTCACTGCGTACGTCGGGCGAGGCGGCGTCGTCCTGGAACCTTATGCTCGCCGGAACGACAATAGCGGTTATTCCCGTGCTTTTTGCATATGCGTTCGGCAACAAATATTTTGTTGCCGGTCTTGCAAACGGCGCGGTTAAGGGATAATTTACACGGAGGTAAATGATGAAAATGAAAAAATTTACGGTATCCGCACTCGTTTTTGTTTTAACGGTTTTCTCGGCGCTGACGTGCTTTTGCGAGGCGGTTCCCAATGCCGAAATAACGCTTGACGCGGAGAGTATGTTCCGAAAAATTTCGGTCAGCGGATGCCTTACAAGCGCAAATATCGGACTTGACAAAGATTACGGCGCGTCGGTCGGTATGCCGATAAGCTTTGTTATGATGACGGCGCCCTGTACGGACGGTGACGAATACAATATTTCGTATGAAAACTTAAGCTATTTTAAATCGGGCACGACCGACGAAAACGGAAATTTTGAAGTTGTGTTTCCGCTTGCTGACAAAAACGGCGACTATGTTTTGCAGATTACCACGCGTTACGGCGTTGCGTACCGCGAAATTTTCAGCTACGACAACAAATCGGTAATCGACCTTAACAACGTCCTTGCCGAAAAGGACTCGGAAAAACTCGGAGCATTTCTTTTGAGCGACAAAAAATTTCTCGATTACGACACGTCGATTTACGACAGTCTTGACGGCGAGGCGAAAATTCTGGTGTGCCGTGCGCTGATTGACGAATACGAAAAAAACGGCGTATATGAAAATATAGACGCTTTCCACCAAAGTTTTAATAAAATTGCACAGGAAACAAGGGACAGTCTTATTTATCTTCCCGAGTTTTCAAAGGAAAGCAGAATAGGTCTTCTCACAAGCTATTACAACGATTCGGGCAGTGACGCGGATAAAAAGGTTTTTGCGTACATAACCGAAAACAATCTTCTCGACTACGTTATAACAAATCTTGAAAATAACAAAACTGACGACCTTTTCGGAAACGTTGCGGACATCACGGTAAAAAGCCTTTGGGACGCGCAGACGGTTTATTACACAACGTTTGACAAAATCATAAACACCGACAACGTTTTTTCGTTTGATGATGAGCTTTTGGCAAAATATAAGTCGGCAAAAAACAGCGACGCTTTGCTTAAAGAAATTTCAAACACAATAAACACCGCAAGCTCGGTTGACGGATTTAAAAAGGTTATCGAAAACGCGGTGACGAAAATAAATTCGCAGTCCGACGACGAAGAAATCATCAAAAAACCGCCGCAGTCGGGTTCAAAAGGAGGCGGAGGAGGCGGAAAGGTATCGGGCGGAATTGCTGTTATACCGCCTGTGGAAACACTCCCCGACACCGACACCGCGCAAACCGAGCCGGGCGTTACAAAAGAAACGTTTGCCGATTTGGACGGCTTTGACTGGGCGAAAGATGCAATTTTGTCACTCAAAGAGCAAGGTATAATAAACGGCAGGTCGGAAGCGGAATTTGACCCGTCGGCGACCGTTACGCGTGCGGAATTTTCGCATATGCTCGCAAAGGCAATGAAGCTTGATACCGATAATGCGAAGTCGGATTTTGCCGACGTTTCGGAAAACGAATGGTTTTACAAAAGCGTTTCGGCGCTTTCGGAAAAAGGCATTGTAAACGGTATGGGAAACGGACTTTTCGGAAGTAACAATCCCATTTCGCGCCAGGATTCGGCGGTTATGCTCGCAGGCTTTGTAAATTCGGAAAATACCGAAAACACCGATTTTGCCGACGCGGACGAAATAGCCGATTACGCGAAAGAAAGTGTTAAAAAATTAAAATCCGCAAAAATCTTTTCGGGTGACGAAAACGGTAATTTCAATCCGAAATCAAGCATCACGCGCGCCGAGTCAGCGGTTGTGATTTACAATATTTTAAAAGGTGAGGGGGCGTCTCAAAAATAATGAAAAAGTTAATTGCAATTATTATTTCGTTTGTAATGATTTTTGAGGTTATACCCGTATCGCTTGCGTCTGCGGAAAATGACAGCGCGGAGTTTGAGAGAAGAACAAAAATTCTCACCACGCTTAAAATCATAAGAGAAACAAAGGAAAAAGGCGAGAATGTAACACGCGCACAGGCGATTGACACGGCGGTGCGCAGTATCAGAAAAAGCGTTCCCGTAAAAAACGGCAAATGCGGTTATACCGATGTTTTGCCGGGGCACAAATACATAGACTCGCTTGCGGCAGCATTTGACACCGCGCTTCTTTCGGGAAACAACGAAAACAAAATTTTTCCCGACGAGAACATCAAAACCGAAACGCTTTTGAGGCTTTATATCCACATTCTCGGCTACGACGCATACTATGACTGGACGAAAAAGGACGCATACGGCATTTCAGCGGACTTAAAGCTTACAAAAGACGCGGACGTTACAAAGGAATATATCGACTTTGAAAACTTTGTAAATATCGCGTTCAACGCGCTTGAAATCCCGATTTTGCAGGTTACCTCAATCGCGGACGGAAACGTGAAAGTCGATACCGACAGGGACGTAACGCTTCTTTCGGAATATCTCGATATTTATGAAGATACGGGTTTTGTTTACGCAAACGGCTATACGTCGCTCCGCGGAAAAAGCACCGCAGAGGAGGGCTTTGTGATTATAGAAAATTACAAATTCCGCGCGGGCGAAAGCCTTGCCGAGGATTACGTCGGCGAATATGTTAAATATTACTACCGCGAAAACAGAAGTGCGCAGAACGAAATTCTGTATGTTGAAAACGACGATCAATACGACGTTTTGGAAATTGCGGACGAGGATATAGACGGTTATGACGATTTTACTCTGACGTATACAAAATCGGGCAGAGAAAAAACCGCAAACATCTCGCCGTCGGCAGATATTATCTACAACGGCAAGGCGCTCGGCGCAGGCGAATACGACGAAAGCCTTTTTGACGTTAACCGCGGAAATATCAAGCTTATTAAAGCAAATTCAAACGTTTACGGCATTGTTAAAATCACATCGTATCAAACGTTTATGGCGGACAGTATCTATTCCGACGAACGGCAGATAAGGCTTATTCCCGAAGATGACGCGTATAATTCCGTTTTGCTTGAAAAGGATAACAATTCTTACATAAAAACGTTTGAAAACGGCGCGCAGATAAACATTGAAAGCGTGAAAGCGCCTGTTGTCGTGTCAAGCGCGGCGAGCCTTGACGGCAAGTGCGCACGGATTGAAATTTTCAAAAACACAGTGTCCGACCTTGAAGTAAAAGAGGTCGGCGAGGACGAAATTTCGGTTCAGCAGTACGACTACGACGCGCACGAATATAAAAACGTAACTTATGAAATCAGCAAGGAATATCAAAACGTTATAAAATCGAAACCGCTCGATTTGAAAAATCTCGGCAAAAGGGAGCTTTGGCTCGATAACAACGGCAGGGTTATTTATATAAAATCCAATACCGACAATTCAGATTTCTGGGCATATATCGCGTCGGCAACACCTGACGAAAAAAGCCGAAACAACCCGAAAGTAAAGCTTTTCAAGCAGACGGGCAGATTTTTGGAGTGCCCCGTTGCGGAGCGTGTCACGGTTGACGGCAAAAGCATAAAACGCGCCGATTTTGAAAAGTCGAAGTTATACAAAAACGGCGAAATTATAAAGCAAATCGCGTTTGTGTCGCTCAATTACGACGGCGAAATCCGCGTAATCGACACCTGCCTTGAACAAACCGCAGAGCGCGAGGCTGATTATTCGCTTTATAAAAAAGTCGGCGAAAACGGCAGAGAGGCTGAAAACACCGTCTACAAAATGGGCGGACTTGCTTATAACAAAAACGATTATCAATACGGAATACCGTATTTCGGAGGCGGTTCGGGAACGTTTAAAAACGGCATACTTATGTCGGGCGACACGGTGATTTTTGCAATCCCTGCGTGCGGCGACCCCGAAGATGAGGATTATATGCTCTATTCGCGCAGTTATTTTGAAAAGGACTGCTACTATTTAACAGAAGGGTATTCGCGCGACGACAGCGATTACTCCGCACAGGTTGTGGTGTATAAATACTATCCCGAATATACCGGCAAAATTGAAAATTCGGTGCTTACGGGCAAAGACCCGTCAAATCAGCGCCCTGTTTTGCAAAGACCGTTTGCCAGAACACAGTCGCTTTTGAACGGCTATGTTGAAAATATCACAAAAGCGGTTAAAAACGGCGATGACGGCGTGAATATTTACATCACCGACCTTTCAAACGGCATTACAACGGCATATTTTATGGAAAACGAAAGCTATATTTCGGACGTTGACGAGGGTGATATTATAAGATATTACCTTTTCAGCGGCGAAAAACTGCGCTATACCGAAAAGCTTTTCTCAACCGATAATATGGAGTTTGACCAAACACCGAATATACTTGCGTATAACTCGGCAGGAACGACGCCGACCATAAAATCGTTTGCAATAACAAACAACGGGTGCGTTTTGGAGGACAGTTTTTCCACCTCGTCCACAGACGGTTTTGACGCAATGTACTGTCTGTATTACGGCGGTGTTGTCGATTACAACGCGCAGTATGCGTATATAAAAACGAAATACGCGCTCGATAACGGCAACGACGATATTTACACCGCGGAGGTTATGTCGCGCACAAGCAATGTGTTTAAGTATGACAAAAAGAGCAAAAAGCTTGAAAAATGCTCGTTTGACGATATTAAAACATATAAGGTTTGGGGCGCGGAATATTCAAAAATCGCGGTTGTGTCAAACTACCGATGGGTGAGTGCAATCATAGTCTTCAATTAGTTTTTGCATATATAAATTAAATTTTATAGGAGTGAAAAAAATGAAAAAGAAATTGTTTAGGTTAACCGGAATTTTGGTTATGGCGGTAATGCTTGTTTCGGCATTTGCGGTTGCAGGTTTTGCGACAGATGCTGACGATAACGAGGTTTATTCGGATACTTCGGCAGACGACGCAAAATTTGTGACGCAGTTTCTCCCCGACAGCACGGGTTTTGATTTGAGAGAGGCAGCTGCGGAAACAAACACAACACAGACAACCAATGAAACAACAAAATGGACGAAATATGATGCACCGTCGTCCAACTATCAGAGATTGCCGATAACTTCGGCTTTCCATTTCGGCAGTACAAATGTAGGAACGGGCGGAAGAAGCATTAAATCGCCTTTTGTTTTTGCGTGCGACGTTAAGCTTCCGACGGATTACAGCGGTGATATTTCTTTTGTAGTTATAAAAAGCGAAAACAATGCGTATAAATCAATTCCTGTTTATCTCGGAATTAACAACGGTGAATTTTATATTCATTCCATAGGTGCAGACAGAAATTTCTCGAACGGTATTACCGCGGTTAAACTTGCCTCGCCTTTGAGCACTCCGCATTTGTCCGACAAATGGTACGGTTATGCAGGCGACGGCATAAGAAGAAAATTTGCCCGTGTTTATCTCTATTTAGACCCGTTTACGGGAAAGGGTTCGGCAAAAGTAAGACAGTATTTAGTTGCGAAAGACGGAAGTTTGGATACTTATGTTACCGATTCTGAGGTATTTGAATTTGAAATTGCGAAATCTCAAAAACTTACCGCCGCTGATGTCACTGCAACGGAGAACGCAAATTCCAAAAACTATTCCATAGCGCTTTTTAATACTGCAAAAACGGCAACATCAATCGAAATCAGAAATGCAAAAATATACGTTCCCGAAACAACGATTTTTGAAAAACCGACGATTGAATTAACCGAGGGCAAAGCAAGAGCGTCGGCAACATTCTACGATTTTTCGTACAGCGGTGCAGTGCATAACATATATCCGCTCATCACCGCGGTATACAACCGCGATACAAAAGAAATTGTCAAAGTTGAAAGCAAGGTTCAGGATATTCAGCGCGGAAACGGATTCTTCAATTTCGGAACTAAAGTTGCCGAAAAAGACGTTAACTTATCCGCACTTTCTGACGGCGTATATGACGTTAAAGCGTTTGTATGGAAGTCGCTTGCGGACATAATGCCCAAAACGTCGGCGTCGGCGGTTAAAACTTATAAAGTTGAAACGGGCGATAACGGCAAAACAATCACCGAATTAACAACCGACTGATTTTTACAAAAATCCCCGATACGGCGCCGATGTGCCGTATCGGAAAGAGGCAAAAAACGGAGTGAAAATTTGATTTGAAATCCCGAAGAACAACAGCAAGGGAGAAAAGATTATGTTTAAATTTATGAAAAAAAGCTTAACGCTCGGACTTGTTTTTACACTTTTCGCATCGTCGGGCGCATACGCGGTAAACACCGACGGCTCGGCATTTGAGGACGCTTTTTTGCGGAACGGCGAAAAATACACCGCAATGACCTACACAAATTCGCAGACGTCGGCACTCACCGTCGAAAACGGCGTTACAAGCGTTTCGTGCACACCCAAATATCAAAACACGCGCGTGCTTGAACAGTTCAGATGGAACACAACAAATTCGTCGGGCAGAAGTGTAAGAACACCGTTTGTGTTCACGGGCGAATTTAATTTTGAGAGCATCGAAAAAGCAGGCAAGGTGCGTCTTGCACTCGAAAAATTCAAAGGCACAAATGCAGAAAGCATACCGTTTTGGGTGCAGTTTTTCTCGGACGGCAAAATGATTGCAGGTCCGTCGTCCGACGCTAAAGTGAAATTTGACGGCTGGCTCAACGCGGACGAATACGCGGTTACGCTGTCGGACGGTACAAACGGCTTGATTGTGTATGACGGCGATGTTTCGGGCGAATGGATAAGGGTTAAAGTTTTTCTCGACCCGTACACGGGCGGAGGCGTTTTTTCCGCCGGCAGGGTTGATGATGACGGAAACTTTGTTTCGTCCGTATGCGATTTCGGATTTAAAATCGACAGCCGTGCGCTTTTGACAAAAACCACAGCGTCCGACCAGTCGTCGGCAATGTGGTACAATATCGGCGTGCAGTGTCCGTCGGGCAAAACCGAGTTTAAAATGCGAAACCTTTCGCTTACGTGCGAGGACGTTTGGGCGGACGGCGATACGGTTATAAACATTGACAAAAATACGGTGTCCGCAAGCCAGACTTGGCTCGGATACGGCTTTAAATGGGAAAAATACACCGTTCCCGAAACGGTTGTTTCGCTGTATGACGAAAACGAAAATCTTGTTGCATACAGTGTGAAAAAGGACGTTTCGATTGCAGGCAGAGGAACGGGACTTTACGGTTACACCTCGGCAGAGGCGAAAACCGACGTAACAGACCTTTCAAATCTTCCCGACGGAAAATACACCGTTCGTGCGTTTTCGTGGTCGGGCATAAATTCGGCAAAACCGTATTTTAACACGGCTGCCGAAAAGGAAATAAACATTGCAAACGGCAGTGTTACGGAATAAACGGCGGAGGGATTTTATGAAAAACGCTTTATTTAAAAATTTTGCATTTATATTGGCTTTTGCGCTTATTTTTACATCGGCGTTCTTTCCCTCCGAAATTTTCGCGGAGGAAAGCTTAACGGCGCAGGACGCGGTAAATGACGCGGTTGTGTGGTATTATTCTTCGGTTTATATGTATTCTCACGGCGAAAGGCTTGAAATACCGGCCGAGGATTTGACATTTATTTTTAAGGATAACACAATTTATGCCGAGTATGCTTATTTTTCCGAAACCTTCGGCGCAAAGTATGCGTACGACGGAAACAACGGCCTTTTATCGTTTGAGAAAAACGGCACAAAGGTTGCCGTTAAGCTTTTTGACGCATATGCTGACATTGAAGAAAACGGCGCGTTCACGCATAACAACTGCGTATATGTGCCTACCGGATATATTGCAAAAGAGCTTGGACTTAATGTTTTTGACAACAAGCGTATTTTGTATGTAAGCGAAAAATACGACTTAAACGACGAAAAATTTTCTTATCTTCGCTCGGAGATTGAAGATTTGGTTTACGATACGGCGGTTTTGTACGACTTCGACCAAAACCTGAAATTCGGAACGCTTTCAAAATGGAGCGGTGCGAAAAATGTTGATGACGAATTTTACAAATCGTGGGGCGTTACCGATGAGGACAAACACTCGGGCGAAAAGAGTTTAAAACTCACCGCGTTTCCGCAAGACTGCGCGGGATATGCCGGATTTTCGTTCCCGAAAGTAAGGCTTGACAAGTCGAAAATGTACGTTGTGACGTTTTATGTGAAAGCAACCGACGATTTTAAAAACAATTTTCCGCGCCTTTGTATGATGGGATATTCCGAGTCGGGTGCGTGGCTGTCGCTTGAGGTTTTCAAAGACCTTGCAAAGGGCGACTACGGCAACGAATGGACGCGGTATGACTATGTTCTCGACCCGTCGGCACTAAATGCGTCAGTTGAATACGTTGACATTGTCGTTGCAATGGCAGGAAACGGACAGTCGGGCGCAACGTCGGGCGCGCTGTATTTTGACGATATTTCGTTAAAATCCGCACAGCCGAGAAACGACAGCGCGGAAAAAAGTCCGCAGATTATGTCGAACAAAAAAATGAACTGGTACAAAATCGGCGAAACCGTCACAATGACGCCGACGCAAAAGCTGGATACAAACGTTTACAAAACCGCGGCTATGACGGTTAAAAATTCGTACGGCGAGCCTGTTTACGAAAAGACCGTTTCGGCGAAAAGCTTTAATGACGGAATTTCGTATGTTCCCGATGATATCGGCTACTACGAGCTTTCGTTCACGCGCACCGATATTTACGGTCAGACGACAACGTATAACGAATTTTACAATTATTTAAACCCCAAAACCTCAAAATATGTGAGAATGGATATTCCAGGTCAGGGCATTATTGTCGTCCCCGGCGACACAAAGCCTATGGACGAGCGAAGCCCGAGATGGTCGGCGTCGCTTTATACAAACCGTTACCCTGCGAAAAACGGCGAGCAGATTTCCCACCCGAAAGGACATCAGCAGGACGCGATTGAGCTTGCCGATTTGGTGGGATTTTCAAAAATACGTTTTCACGCGTTTACACCGCACAGTTTTAACTCAAATATGGACACCGTTTCAAACCACGAGCGCGGTGATTTTTACTTTGACGAATACGACGAGAGTATGCGCGAGGCGGCGCGGTACGGTTTTACGATTATAACAAATTTTTACGGTACTCCGCTCTATGCCGCGCCTAATTCTCCCAAGGGTGCATTTGACCCCAAAACCGATGCGTACGGCAAGCAGTATTACGCGTATATGCCCGACAATATCAAGGCATATGAGGCGTATATGAAAAAATGCGTCGATCAGTGGGACGACATCTGCGACTACTGGGAGGTATGGAACGAACCGCACGTTTACGGCGGAAGCGTATTCTGGGCAGGTACGACCCCCGATTTTATAAAGCTTTTGAAAACAAGCTATGAATACATAAAATCAAAAGGCGAAAACGAGCAGGTTATTTTAGGCGGACTGGGCGCACGGCGCTACACGTCGTTTGTGAACGAACTCGTTAAATACGGAGGCTGGCAGTATTTCGACCTTCTTGCAATGCACGGCTGGGACCTTGATCCGTGGACGTACAACAATATTGCAAAGTCTTACGGCGAGGAGCCGAAAAGAATTTGCTCCACCGAGTGCCATTTCACTCTCAAAACTCCCGGCAGTGAATTTGCGTATAACACCGAAAAGGAAGAAACGTTCAGATTTTTGGTGTCAACCTTAAAAGACATAAAATACGGCTCGGAATTTACCGCGCATTTTTCGCTTCCCGGAAGTCAGGCGGACGACGAGCTTATAAGATATATGACCGACAACAAAATTTCGGCAGAATATGCTTATGCAAACGGCTTTTACCGCCGTTATCCCAAATATCCCCAGCAGTTCCCGAGATTTTTGGCAGCGGCGTCGCACACGTTTTTTGAGCACGCAGGCAAGCAGTACGACTACACCGACGAGTATCTTTTCGGTGACCAGAACGTTGTGCGAATGAACACAAACGGCAAAGAACAGCTTGTTGTATGGCTTGACGGCGGAAGCAAGGCAGAGGCGGAAATTTTGAGCAGTAAGGTTGCATCGCTTCTTGACAGCGATTACGAAATCTACGACTGGGAGGGAAGAAAACTTGAAGTAAGCGACTTGCCCTCGTTTACGCTCCGTCCCGAAACTATGTATTTTATATACGGCGCAAATTCCGAAAAGCTTGATGCACTTCCCTCGGGAAAAGGCGGCGGCGACGGAAAAGGCGACGTTTTATATAATCTTACCGAGCGCGCGGCAGAGCTTGCAAAGTCGGATTTAAACGCCGTTTCGGCAATCACGGGCACGGGCGCTTTGTTCGATAAAACGAGCGGCGCATTGGCTGACAGTATTGCATATGTAACAACCGACTGGCAGACCGTTTCGGACACCGACGGTGCGTTCTCCGACGGCAAGAGCGCGAAATTCAGCGTGTCGGCAGGTGATGACGGAATGTACTTTGTGTTTGAAACAGAGGGAATTTCCGACGCGCCGATCGTAAGCAAGACTGATGACATAGACAAAAACAACATTTTGAAATTTGCCTTTGATACAGGCGGAGCACGCCAGGCAAAAGACGCTGTTGTGTATTCTCTCGGAATTTTGAACGGCGAATGTGTGCTTGTAAAATCGTCCGAGGCGTTTATCGGCGGTGATGTTATAGCCGATTACACAAAAGAGGGCGGGATTGCAAACTCGGCAGTTGTTAAAACCGAAGAAAAGGGCGGTAAAAAATACTATAAAATTTTCCTTCCCGACGGCGAAATTTATCCGTATCAGCGCGACGAGTCAAAAGTATTTTCGTTCGGCGCAAGTATAAATGCGCAAAACGGCGCGCGCCTTATCTGGTCGGACGTTTTAAAAGGTGAAACAAAGGGAAGCGGAATAGGCAAAGTATACTTTAGCCGTGACGCGTTTTTTGCGGATGGCAACTATATTGCACCCGAGGCGCAAATAAGCGCAAAACCGCTGTTCGACAAAAACAATTTCTCATATGCGGACGGCATAAACTGGATTGACAGTCTTGAATGGGTTGTCTGCGCTGACGGAAAAGAACAGGGCGATTTCTCGGCAAGGTTTGCGTCGTCGGTTGTTGAGGGCGACGGACTGTACCTTATCTGGGAGGTTAACGACACCACCGACAACGCGCTTGCAAAAACCGCGGGCGGACTGTATTCGGTAGACTCGGTTCAGTTTGCCATTGACACAACGGGCGAGAAAAACAACGCGTTAAGAGCGGAATATCAATTCGGACGCATCTTGTCAAATCCCGATAATTCGGTGCTGTTTAAAGAAAACGTTCCGTCGGTTGCCGGAAAGGACGTTCCCGAAAACTTCACCGCAACGCGCGATGTTGTGAAAAACTGTGTTCACAAAATTTCGCGTACGGGCGACAAAACGACATATATGCTCTTTATGCCGTTTGACGAGGTTTATCCGTATTCACCCGAACAGGGCTCGATTAAATTCTCAATGCTTATAAACAACAACGACACAAACGAGAGGGTAGGATACCTTGAATGGGGCAGTGGAATAGGCAAAACCAAAAACACCGCTCATTACGGAAAACTTGTAATCGATAAATAATGTGATAATCAAATAGGCAAAAAACACATTTTAAAGCGATGTGTTTTTTGCCCGTAAGAGGTTGAATTTATGAAAAAATTTTTGCATTTTGCACTGGCAGTTTCAATTATATTAAGCTCGTTTGCGTTTGAAAGCGTTTTTGCCTCACAGCACCATTTCACGCTGTTTTTGCAGGACGAATACTATGTTTACAAAAACGGTTATGATGCTGATGATGCAGGTCTTTCGGACAGAAACAAAATCAAAAAAATAAGCGCAGACAGCGGATATGAAATGTGTTTTTCCGACGCGTCATATACGGGCAAGACGCGTTTCGGGCTTGATTTTTACGCGTCGGATGGTGCAAATGCGGAAATTTCGCTCATCGGCGCGGATATTTCGGATATTACCGAAAAAAGCGAACTCGGCAAAATCAAAATATGCAGGAATGAAAATTTAAAAAAGCTTTCGGTTTTTTATTATAACAAAAACGGCGCCGAGCAAAGCACCGACTGCGCGTTTGACGAAAATGCGCGCTACGGCATTGACTTTGAAATCGACACAAATTTAAAGAAATTCGACGTGCTTGTTTATAAAAATATCGAGCGCACGCTTTATGAATATCTTATCGAGGACTGTCCGCTCGATATAAAATCCGAAACGGTCGGCATAAACGGCATCAGAATAAGCGCGAAAGGCGCGGAATTTAACCTTGATAATCTTTTTGTGCAAAGGAGCCGCCGAGCGGTTGAAAACAAGGTCGGTGCGTATGCGGGCGGCAAAATTCTGACCGTCTGCGCAAACAATCCGAAGGGCGAAAAGCCGTGCACCGCATATGTTGTTTTTTATGATGAAAACGGAGTTATGCAAAGCACAAAAACGTTCACGCGCAAAAAATTTTACGACAGCTATTTTGAACGTCAGTTTGCGCTTGAAAGTGAGAAAAACGGAACATATAAAGTTTACGTCTGGGAGGACGGCATATTAAAGCCCGCCGCGGTGAAAAACACTCTTTTGATTGATGGCGGTTTTGACACTGACGGTGCGATTTTCACCGAAAATTTTGAAGATGATTTTGTTGACAACGACCTTATTTTAAGCGGAAACAAACTTGTAAACGGCTGGTCGTTCGGAAGATGGGGAAACAGTGAAAGCGCATATGACACGGGCGTTACAGCAGACGAAAAATCGGACGGTAATTATTCTTTGAAAATTGCGTCGGTGCAAAAGGGCAGAGCGGGCATTACCAAAAAAATCGCACTTCCCGAAAAGGGCTTCAGGCTTTCGTTCGACATAAAAACGTCGGAGAATTATTCGGGCAACTATCCCAAAATTCTGTTTTTGTGCTACAATGCGCAAAATCAGTTTTTCTCGCTCGCCGGTGAGGATATGCAAATGCAGGTTAAAAACGGCGAGTGGGTGCACAACACAATAAATATCGACTGCCGGGATTTCCCCGAAGAAACTGCGAAAGTTGAGATTGCGTTTGTCACGCAGTACGACAATTCGGGCAAAACTGCGCAAGGGTTTGTTTATCTTGACAGCATAAAAGCGGACAACTACTACTTTTACACCGAATGTGACAATAAAATATCGGCAGACGGTGCAGAAACACCGTTCGCGTGGTATGAAAAGGGCAGTGCGGTGACATATACCGTGCACAGTTCGTCATACAAGGATATGGATTATATCGAGGGCATTGTGTATAATTCGTACGGCGAGGAGGTTGCGCGTGTTAAAACCGACAGTGCGGATGACGGCGAAAAATGGAGTTACACCCCCGACGGCGCGGGATTTTACAGTATTGTTTTCTTTTTGAGCACAAAAACGGGCAAGCGAATTTGCGAATACACGCCTATGAAGATGTATTACAATTCTGTTTCGGGCAAAATCGACTATTTAAAATGGCACAGAAAAGATTTTTACGTAACACCGCACAGCCGTGTGAATATGGCGGACAGAAACGGATTTTTCGGACTTTCCATAAGTCCCGATACGGCAAGATATTACTATGACATTGCCGATAAAATCGGATTTTCGTTTCTGCGTCTGCACGAAATTGACTGGCGCAAGGCGGAACCGCAAAACGGCACATACGACTGGTCGGGTCTTGACGGTGTGTTTAACTACCTTAAAAACAGTGACGATATGATGTTTGACATTATCGGAAACGTTGTAAGAACGCCGAAATGGGCGTCGTCAAACGCGGACAGTGATAAATATTACGGATACATTCCGAGCGATATGACGTATTTTACCGATTTTATGACCGATATAATAAACCGATACGGCGGATATGTTGACACCTGGGAGATATACAACGAACCGCATCTTCCGGGCGGAAGCGTGTTCTGGAACGACACCGCCGAAAACTATGTAAAGCTTTTAAAGGCAGGCTACGAAACGGCGAAGTCGGAAACAAACGGCAACGCCGGGGTGATTATGGGCGGTATCGGCGCACGGCGCTATCTTTCGTTTTACAGACGGTTTATCGAGAGCGGAGGATATAACTATACCGACAAGCTTGTTATGCACGGCAAGGACATTGACCCGTGGAATTACAACGCGGTGACCGATAAATACGGCATTGAGCCGAAAGGCGTTATCGACAGCGAGTCGCATATGGCGCTTCTTTCCACCGCGGACGGCGATATATATTTCACCGAAAAGGAAAGCGCGTTAAACATTCTCAAAGAGTATTTGAAAGAGATAAAATACGGCGTTGAGAAAAATGCGGTGTTCACTTTGGGAAGCATTGCAAGCTGTGAGGAGATCGACTATTACAAATCGTATGTCACCTCTGCCGAACAGCAGTTTAACATTCTGCGCGGAAAACCAGAGGTTTCGCCGAGATTTATGACGGCGGTTATTCACAATCTTATAAATTTTGCCGATAAAAACACCGTATACGAGGACGAATACAAGCTCGGCGATATAAACATTGTGCGCTTAAAAACGGGAAATGACACGTCGCTGATACTCTGGGCGGACGAATTAAAGCCGTTTGACTGTCCGGAAAGCGTGAAAAACCTTATCGGCGAAAATACGCTTGTTACCGACTGGGAGGGCAGAAACGCAAACGTTTCCGACATCGGAAAGAAAAGCGAAAATGTGTATTTTATAAAAAATGCCGACGCGTCAAAGATAAATTTTGAGTCGGCTAAAAACGATAAGATTTATAACGGCAGTGTTCTTTACTGCGACTACGAAATGAAAAAGTCGGCGAATGAAAGTTTTACCGCAAAAGGCACAGCGGGCGAAATTTTCGACCATTCGTCGGGCGCGGAAAAACAGGCGGAATTTGTGACCGAAGGCTGGAAGAATGACGGCGCGTCGTTTGCGGTGTCAAGATGCACGGACGGTGTAGATTTTATTATAAAAACCGAAAATCCCGACCCGTATTTTGCATACTACGGTGACGGCATAACGATAGGAATCGACACCTTTGCGAACGGCATAAGAACCGACCTTTCGGAGTTTTCGCTCAAAACGCACGGAACGGAGGATAATATATCCTGTGCGCTTATAAAAACCGAGTCGCCCGAAATCGGCGGAGATTTGCCCGGCGGGTATACTCAAAAAGGCGGTAAGGTCGTAAGATGCAAGCTTTTTGTGACGCATAACGGCGGTGTTACAACTTATAAGGTTCACATAGACGCAAGCGAGCTTTATCCGTGGTATGCCGATAACGGCACGCTTGCGGTTTCGTTTAAAATCAACAACTATGACACAAACGGAAATCTCGTTTCGCAAAATTACTGGGGACAGGGCGAAAGGTATTCTGTCTGGGAGGTTTACAATTTCGGAAGAGTTGCGTTTGAGTGATTACATTTGAAAGGATTAAGGCTATGTTTGGATTTGATTATGATAAAAATTTGTCGGTGGGGCGAGTGGGTCTTGAAATAAGCCTAAAACCGTTTAAAAAGCTTGACGATGAATATATAGAAGAAGTGTGCGGCGAGCTTTTTGACCAGTGGACAAATCTTCTGCATTTTGCAAACGGGTGCTCTGTTATGCTTTGGTCGGCGGACGGAAGCGAAATTCTTGAATATACGGGAAATTTTGACGATAAGTTTGAATGGTGCTATTTTGTGGGTCTTGCAAACTGGAAAACGGTTTACAAGCACGCGCCCGACGATATTTTGCAGTACGGCAGAAAATATCTTCCCGACAATGAAATTCCCAATATGACCTACGGTGCGCTCAAAAAGATAATCTCGGCGATTAAAAGGGCAGGAAAGAAAAAGCTCGGCTTTGACATTGAAGTGGGCGCGACTTTCGACCCCGGCCCCGAATTTTCGCTTTCTGATTTCAAAACAAGGCGCCACCCCGAAATAGACTGCGGAAACGGCGAGGCGGCGGAAAGTATTTGGTATCACTGCGCCGGAAACTTGAACGGTGACAGCGAAAAATACGCCGCATATCCCGACGGAATACCCGACGGACTGTGTTTCGGCACGTTTTTCGGCAAGCAGTTTGAGCGCTTTAAAAACGATTTGGGTTTTGACTACATCTGGCTTTCAAACGGATTCGGATATTCTCTGCGCGCGTGGAACTGGACGGGCGAGGGGTACAACGGAAAATGCTTTTGCGACGGCGAAAACAAGGTTATAAACGGAATTAAAGAGTTTTGGAGCGAGTTTACAAAATACTGCGATTGCAGAATTGAAACGCGCGGAAGCAACATCACGGCAGGTATGGATATAGGCGCGCACGCGTCGCCGATAAAGGATATTTACGGCGAATACAACGTTGTTGCGCCGCCAAATTCACCGTGGGCGGCGCTCGATTTCCGTTACGGTCTGGAGCTTTCGGGATATATGTCGCACATTGCGGTTTTGCCCGAAAAAAACAAAGAATTTATGTTCAGGTACTACCTCAACGACCCGTGGTGGAAAAATTCGCCGTGGTTCGACCGTTACCGCGAAAGTCCGCACGATATTTACCTACCGCTTGCAATCGGCAGAATAGACGAAAACGGAAAGGTGCAAAATCCGAAATATTTAAACTTTTTAACCTGCGACGACACCTACGGAAAGCTTTCGTGGCAGGGCGCGAGCGAGGTTACGCCGCATATTCTATCGGCATATAACCACGCGCCGAACAAGGTAGGTTTTGTAACGTGGGTTTATCCGTTCGACTACTGCGAACAGGGCGCAAAAACGGGCAGAAACGGCGAGGCGGCATTCTCCGACTGGACGGTTGAAAGCGCGCTCGATAACGGACTTTCAATATCAAACGTCGTTGCGGACAGAAATATTTTAAAGTCCGATTTGAGCATTTACAAAGACACCGTTCTTTTAATGCCCGTCCCGAACAAAGGTACATACCTTGAAAAAATTCTTGTCACACTGCTTGAAAATTCGTGTTCGGTTATGCTTTACGGCGACGTACGGAATGCGTCGGATACGGTCAGAAATTTAATCGGCGTAAATTTGGCGGACGGAATTGACGGACGGCTAAAAATGTACGCTGAATATGACATTGACACGCTTGAAAACGGAAAATTTGCCGATACATTTGAGCACGTTTCGCATCTTTCAAACGGCGATATAAACACCGTTTCAAACGGCAGTGCCGAGGTTCTTGCATATGTTTGTGATGAGAAAAACAACGAAAGAGTGTATGCAACATACAGCAAAAACGCGCTTTCGGGACGTCTTGTGTGGATAAGGGCGAGCTTTCCGCACAAAAACACACCCGAAAAGTCGCTCCCCGAACAGAAAAAACGCAGTGACGAGTTTTGCGTAAGCAGTCTTTTCAGACGTTTTCTTTCGGTTTTCGGCATTAAAATTTCATATAATTTTGAAAATCCGAACGGTAAATGCGATATGCTCGCGTTTGCGAAAAAGGACAACGCGCTCTACATTTCGGGTGCATCGAGCGTAAACGGCGCGCGCGCAAAGGTTATGCTCCCCGACGGCGCACCGCTTGTTACAAACTGCCCGTGCTGTGTTGACGAAAACGGCGCGGAGTATGATTTTAATATGTTTATGCACGGCGAATGTCTTGTTTACGTTAAGCAAAAGGAACGTACAAAAGTGTCGGTTGTTACAGTTCCGTGCAGTTCGCACAGTCTTGACAGACGCATAAGAATTTTCGGTTTAAAGGACGCGCACGTTACATTTGTCGCACCGAAAAAACCGTCGTATACAAGATTTTTGTATAAAGACGAAACCGACTGGGTGCTTCAAAATATGGAAACAAAAACGGCGGACGGCGGTAAAAAAGTGATTGCCGAGCATATCAGCGAAACGCTTACGATAGGTTGGAGAATAGATTGATTTCGGTTTGCGGAGGTTTAAAAATGGAGGATTATACTGTTAAAATTTCACGCACGCAAAAGTGCGGTGTTTTGGTTGCCGGCGGAGGTGTCGGCGGTGTGTCGGCGGCAATTTCGGCATCGCGCACAGGTGCGGACGTTATGCTCATTGAGAGCGGAGGGTGCCTCGGCGGTCAGGCAGGTTTCGGAATTGTAACGCCCGTCGGCTCTATCGAAACGATAAGCCGAAAAAGTTTCGGCGGTCTTTGCAGGGAGATTTACGACAATGTATCGCGCCTTACAAAAAAATACGCGTCCCCAAAAGAGGGTTTTGAGGACCTTAAAGCGTCACCGCATATTTTGAAATATGTTCTTTTGAAAACGGCGGTTGAGGCGGGCGTAAATGTGCGTTTCCATACACAGTTTATTGACGCGGAATGTGAAAACGGCAAAATTAAAAGCGTTATCGTGTCGGACAAAAACGGGTTTATGAAAATTTCTGCCGATATGTTTATCGACGCGACGGGCGACGGCGATTTGATTGTCAAATCGGGCGCGGACTATGTGAAAGGCAGTGAAAAGGGCGTTTATCATCAGCTTGCCGAGGAGGGAATGGACAAGCGCCATTTCACCGACGAGAAAATGGACGGCGGCGAAAAAAGCGGTCTTATGCAACCCGTTTCAATTTTCTTCACAATGGAAAACGTCGATATGAAAAAAGCGTTTGAATACAACAACAAGGTTTATAAGTTCGGCGATTTCGGCATTACGAAAGAAAAATTTAAAAAATGGGAGTTTGCCGGTACGTGCGGATTTGAAATCACCGACGAAAAAATTCCCCTTCCGCAGGGACGTATTCTCGTTTCGTTCGGTACGTCAAATCACACCGCGGTTATAAATATGTCGCGCGTTACAGGCATTGACGGCACCGACGCGGACAGCTTAAACGACGGCGAAATAAAAGCACAGCTTCAGGTGATTGCGATTGTCGATTTTCTAAAAACTTTTATTCCCGGTTTTGAAAACAGCTGCCTTGTGCAGTCGGCAAGCTCGCTCGGCGTGCGCGAAACAAGGCGGTTAAAGGGAAATTACGTTTTGAGCGGTCTTGAGGCGATAAAGGCAGAGCAAAACGACGAAAGAATTGCGCGCGGTTCGTATATTATAGATATTCACGACCCGAACGGCAGAAAATCCGCGTTCGGCGGTGATATAAAAGGAGATTTTTACGATATTCCCTACGGCACGCTTGTTACCGATAAGGTTGAAAATCTTCTTGTCTGCGGACGGTGTATTTCGGTTGACCACGTTGCAAATTCCAGCACGCGCGTGCAGGGCACCTGCATTATGACGGGTCAGGCGGCAGGAACCGCGGCGGCAATGGCGGTTACAGAAAAAGTATCTGCGCCGAGAGTTGACGTTAAAAAACTTCAGAAAATTTTGATTGACAACGGTGTATATTTGGATTGAAAATATGTAAAAACAATCCGCCAGATTTTTTGACCGACGGATTGTTTTTTTGACTTTTATTGCGCAAAACATTCCGCAACCGTAAGATTGCCGTCAATGACGCATTTTCCGACGGCGCTGTGCGGAAGAAGAAAATAGTCGCCTCTGTTTATTTTGCGTTTTACATCGGGTGCGGTTACGGTGCCGTTCCCCGAAAGAACAACGTAAACACCGGCGCTTACGTCGGGAGTGAAGCTTGAGTTTTTCAAGATAATTCTGTTAATTCCGAAGTTTTCGGTTTGATTTTTTCCTATCAGCATTTCACGGTGCATATTGCCGTTTTCGCTTATTGTAATCGGTTTTTCTTTTATAAGCGGCGTGCTTTGGTATTTAAAGCAGTCAAGGCATACGTTTTTGTCAAGTCCCATATACATCTCGTGTTCGGTAAGCCTTATATCACCGCACATATGTTCAGGCTGAATTGTGAAATCGGTGGGTTCCTGCACTTCGAGAATAAGGCATCCCGGGCCGATTGCGTGGACGGTTTTCGCAGGTACGAATATAACGTCGCCTTCTTTTACGCTGTATTTTACAAGCAGACGCTCCATTGCGCCGGCATCTGTTTCGCTTTGGTCAACAGCTTTTGAAAACATTTCTCTTGTGACACCGTCTTTAAACCCGAAATACACCGACGCACCGGGTCTTGTTGCAAGAATAAGCCAGCTTTCTTCTTTTCCGTGAGTGCTGTTAAAATATTTAAGCGAAAATTCCTTGTCGGGGTGTGCCTGAACAGGCAGACGCAGTGCACTGTCCAAAAACTTGATTAAAACTCCGAGTTCGCGTTTTTCACCGAGTATTTCCCTGGGATATTTGCCGATGAGATCATCAAGATAAAAACCTCCGTTATCGGTTATTGAAACGCCTTCTTTTTCAGATGACGGATTGGGATTTTCCGCAGTTACGGAGGAGGCTATCCACTCCTCGGGATAATTTCCGTCACCGCTCCCGTCACCCACGAATTTTCCCAGAAGCGCACCGCCTTTGTATGCCCTGTATACTCTGTTTTTTTCAAAAAATATAGGATTATCGTAAATCATACTGTATTATCCTTTCTGCCGTTTCCAAATTTTTGTATATTCCGCACCCTGTCATTGCAAAAATTGCCGCGCCTGCCGCCGCCTCCTCGCACAGCGACGGAATGTGAAGCTTCATACCGAATGTGTTTTCGGTTATGTTTTGCAGATGCCTGTTTTTTCTTATGCCGTTTCCGCTTGCGATAAGTTTTGTGCAGTTTGTTCCGCCCGATTTGTAAAGGCAGTAAAGCTCGTTTGCAATGCCGTGCATACAGCCCAAAATCATATCGCGCGGTGTAAAGTTTTCTGTTGATATATTTTTGATGCTTCCGCGGATTTCGGGCATTTTGCGCGTTCCGCAAAGCCTTGTGTCAAAAGAAATGCCGGTTTTATACGTTTCGCCGATTTCGTCTGCCATTTTTTCGTAAAGCGGTTCTTGAGATACACCGCACATTTTTAAAACCTTTTCAAAAAAACCTTCAAGCACAGCATATGCTCTGCCGCCGCAAAGCGAACTTCCGACTGCTATGAACTTTCCGTCAGATAACGGACGCGTTTCGAGTCCGTCGGCTGTTATCGGTTCGTTTACCGAAAACGAAACCTGACTCCCTGTTCCTATATTAACCAAAACGCACCCGTCATTGCACCCCGAACCGATAAAGCTTGCCTGGTTGTCACCGATTGCCGTATAAACGGGTATGCCGTGCCATTCGCCGAGTTTTTCCGCAGTGTCGGTTGTTTCGGGCAAAAACGGATTTTCGACGGCAAACTTATTGTTTTTTATGTCAAATCCGCCGAGGCTCGACGCATCCGAAACGTGCATAACGGGCGATTTTCTGCCGGCAAGGCGCGCGGCGGCATAATCGTGAATTGTGCAGTACAAAACCGCATTTTCGGGTATGATTTTATTTGTTTCATTGTAAAAATGCGTAACATTTCCGTATCCTGTAAATGAGTTTAAAAATGACGCATATGTGCCGTTTTTGTACGGCAGATTTCCGCGCCCGTCCTGCCAGGTGAAGAGCGGACTTACCGCGCGGAGCGATTTATCAAGATACACAATGCCGTGCATTTGTCCCGTTATGCCGATTGCGGCTGTGTTTTCGTCTTTCAGTTCGTTTGCCAGCGACAGTACGGTATCAAATATTTTTTCTGCGTCCTGAAGCCTTTCAAACGGCGCGCCGTCAATCCAAAAATCGTTTTTTGCCGAAACTGTTTTTTCGCTTTTTCCGCTTTCGGCGTTTATGCGCACACCGCATATGCTTGTTGTGCCGATGTCAAGACCTATTGTATTCATAAAAAATCTCCTTTAAAGCGACGCCGAGCACGGGTCAAGGCGCTTTATTATATCCTGCTGTATTGCCGGGGATAAGTCGAGAAAGTTTACAAAAGTTCCGTGTATTCTCATTATGTAAACACCGCTTGGCGCATATTTTTTCGGGTTTTCAAGCACCTTTCTCAACGTCTGCGGAGTTGTCACGTTGACGTATAGGTAGAACGGTGAAATGCCCTTTTTCATTTCGTTGAAAAACAGCGGTTTTATAATTCTTTCGCCGAATTCCGCACCTTTTTTCTCAAATGTATTTCCTTTAAAATAGTTAGGGTCAACACCGAAGTGCGACGCATAACCGCCGTTCATTTTTTCGTACGGCAAGCCGAAAGATGACAAAACGCGGTAACCCATACCGTTGGACGCGTCGCCGTAAAGCGGGTCGACACCGTATCCGAGCATTTCGCGGCTGTGTCTGCCGTCGGGAGTTGCGCCTACCCAATATCCGTACAGCAGATGCGTTGACGGGCTGGAAAAGTCGGGTCTGAAACTGTTTCCGAGATAATTTTTAAGGCTTGCAACGGTATCTGCCGCCATATTTGCAACCTCGGCGGTTTCGTTGTCTGCCTCATTGATGAAGTTGCCGTATTTCGGACATTTGCAAAGATAGCCGTGCAAATCGTCAAAGCCTTTAAAATCAGCTTTTAACGCTTGTTCAAGTCTGTCTTTGTCATTCGGTCTTTCGTTTAACATATGCCTTATCGCAACAATGCTGTCAGCAGCGACGCTTATGCCGTGAATAAGGCAGCCGCTTCCGTTGTATTTTGTACCTTGATGTTTTGTGTCGCGGACGTCAATGCCGTTTTCAAAACCGCCCATAAAGCAAGACAGAAACGGCACGCGGAGGTGCGAAACTGCTTTCGACGCACCGTTTGCGGCGTCTGCCATACGCTCTGCAAAATATTTTGTGTTTTTAAAAAACTCCTCTTTTATATTTTCGAGAGGCGCCTTTTTGATGTCGGCAAGCTTTTCGCCTGTTACAAGCGAAACACCGCCGGTTATTGTAAGCTCTAAAATTTTCGGCAGATTAAGCCAGCTGTTTGTTGTGTTGCCGTTATCTTTTCCCATTATAAGCGGTTCCTGGCACCCGGCTATTGAAATATCGGGTAAATCTTCACTGTCGACCCCGTGGCTTTTCAAAATCTCAAACAACGAGTCGTCGTTGAAAAACGACGGAGTGAGAACGCCGGGGGTAAACAGAAATTTCCCCATATTTTCATAAAATTCCTTCGGGGTGTTTTTGTGAAGCTTTACCGACAAAATCGGCTGCGGCAAATTCATATTGTAATATGCGTCCATAATTGCGTATGTAACCTCGTTTGTAAGGTCGCTGCCGTCAATATCGCGTCCGCCGAGAATGATATTTTGCGAAATTGCCCAACTTCTGTCCGCAACGTTGAAAAAGACCAGAAAATGCTCGAAAAGTTCTGTCGCTGTTTCTCTGTCGGTGTCGTAATAAGGCGCAAAAATTCTGTCCGCATTGCCGACCGAAAACGCAAACGGGTTCGGCGCCTGTTCAAGACACATCACCTGCCACAGAAGAATGAACATTTGTATTGCCTCAAACAGTCCTCTTGCGCCGCGGCGCGGAACACGCTCCAAAGTTTTTATCATATATTCAAGCTGATTTGCTCTGTTTTGCGGTGCGTCTTTAAGCTGATTTTCCAAAATTTCACGGTATCTGTCCGCAAGAACGATTACGCTCTGAAGGGCGAGCTCCATAGCGCGGCAGCCGTCGCCCTCTTTGTCTTTTATTCCGTCAATCATTTTTAATACGCCGTGCTTTAACGCATAACGGAAATCGGGTATAAGATGTCCCGTAACCTGTTCAATAAAATATGCAACCTCTTTTGTGTCGCTTTCATATTTTTTATAAACCTCGGACAATGTTTTTACATAATCGGTGTTTTGCATATACTGTCTTACCGTTTGTATCCGTTCCGATGTAAATTCTTTATTCGGCTCAATGTCATTGAAAACCGCAGTCGGGTCACAGTCGCCGTTAAATTCTTCAACCTTAAAACTCGGGTTGATAAGTGCATAGCTTCTTGCAAAACTGTCACGCTGTGTGCCGACAAAGATGTTGTTTTCGCTTACCGAAAGCGGAAGAATTTTCACTGTTTCCAATAGGGTGTTCGCCTTGTCGATTTCCTTTGATTTATACTTTCCCGAAGTTTTCATTATTGTTTCCTGTGCAATAAACCAGCCGTCAAGCCTTTTTATTGCGCGCTCCTGTGCAAAGAGAGCTTTTGCCATATCGGTAAGCTCGCCTTTTTTAAATTTAAACATATACATCGTTCCTTTCTATGTATTGATTACATTAAGACCGCAGTTTGCATATACTTCTTTAAATTTATCCAATGTTTCTTTGGTTATAAATCCGTTTTGAATTTCGTATTTTTCGCGCCATTTGGCTTTGCCGAATTCGTGATAGGGCAGAAGTTCAAACGAAAAACTTTTGCAGTCAAGCGCCGAAAAATAGTTTGCAAAGCCGTAAGGGTCGGCATTTATGCCGCTGATAACGGGAGTGCGTATCAGCACCTTTATTTTTTGTTCCGACAGCATTTTTAGGTTTTCCTTGGTCTGTTTCAGTGAATGACCTGTGTATAAAATGTGTGTGTCCTCGTCGAAATGCTTAAAATCCATTATCAGATTATCAATGTAGGGGATAAGCTTGAAAAGATGCTTATGTGAACCGTTTGTTTCTATAGCGGTGTTGATTTTTTCTTTTTTTAACGCTTTTAAAAGGCACAGCACATTTTCAAACTGATATGTGGGTTCGCCTCCGGTCAGCGTAACACCTCCGCCTTCAAAAAACATAGGACGGCATTTTACTGCCTCGTCAACAAGCTCGCCTACTTGGTATTTAATGCTGTTTTCACCCGGAAAAGCCATACTTTCGGGATTTGTGCACCACTTGCACTTGAAATTACAGCCCTGCAAATGATAAACAAGTCTGTTCCCAGGACCGTCCTGTGAGAAATTAAAGCCTTTTTTAAAAATAAAAATATAATTAGTTAAACAATTTAACTTTTTGTTCAAAAAAATACCTCCTTATTGCATACGACAGCTAAAATACGGTTTTAAAACTGTGTTTCGTTTGCCTTATAAAGTGATTTATCCAAGGGACGGAAAAACAGATTGTGCATAGCCGTTGACGCGCCTGCGAGCGCTTTGCTTTTTTCCGACGCGGAAATAGTCACGCGCACCGGGTGGTTTACAATGGTTCTGCTTTTGACCTGTGACTGAATTATGTTTGCGAGGCGGTGACCGCCGTAGATAATTCCGCCTCCCAAAACAACCGTTTCAAGGTCGAAAAGGTTTATCAGATTAACCAATGCGTCCGACATATATTCCGCTTCTTTTTCTATAATTTTTGTATCGTTTGCGTCGATAACTTCGCGCCATGACGAGTATTTTGTTCCTTTGATAAGAGCAGGGATTGAGGCATAACACTCAAGACAGCCATGGTTTCCGCAAGTGCACGGTTTTCCGTTGGGAATGAGCGTGATGTGTCCAAGCTCGCATCCTCTGCCTTGACTTCCGCGGTAAAATTTGTTGTTTATAACCACTCCGGCGCCTATACCCTCGTCAATCACCACATATGCAAAATTATCTTCGGTTTGACAGCAGCCGAAATACTGTTCCGCCATTGCATATGCGTAAGAGTCGCGTTCAAGCACACATGGAAGATTTGTTTTTTTAAAAAGATATTCGCATATGTTAAAATTGTGCCATTTTGAAAAATCGGGCGGATTTAAAATTGTTCCGGTTTTGTAATTTACAGGTCCGGGCGAGGCAATTCCGATGCCTATAATATTCCTGTCGGGAAGCATTCCTCTGTATTTTTCGATTTGCTCTGCAATATTTTGGGCGTTTAACTGTGCATCGCCGTGCAAATAGCTTTTTGTTTCCATTTCAAGGCAGTTTCCGCCGAGATCGAAAAGTCCGAGCTGATAATCGTTTCGCGAAAGACCGATGCCGATAACGCAGCGCGATGACTCACAAAGTTTAAGTATGAGCGGATTTCTGCCGACACCGGCGGTATCCTGTGCAGGTTCGTCAAAGATAAGACCGCTTTGCATAAGTTCGTCGGTGAGGAGCGATATTGTCGCCTTGGTAAGTCCCGTTTCTTTTGCAAGGCCGGCGCGCGAATAGCCGCCCCGTCTTATCATACGGAGAATAAGGCATTTGTTGTTTTCTTTCATCAGGCCGGCATTTGTTCCGCGCATTAAATCACCCCGAATATATTTATAAAATGAATTAACAAATTATTAACCAACTGAATTATACCATACTGAAGCTTTTGTGTCAATCAAAATTTTTCTGTATTTTGCACGTTTTTTATATGTATAATCAAAAATATATTGACACCAAAACATCGGTATGATATAATTTCGTCGTGTGATAGGTGCGCAAAAGGGTTAGTATATGTGCACTTATATATTTTTGACACGTTAGTTAAAGAGTTTAACTAATGTGCATAATGTTGCTTGTAGAAATAAATTATACATAACGATGGGGTGGAAAGATGGAAAAAATCAAAATTTCGGGCAAGTGGAGGCTTTATTATTTTGAGCAGTACGAAAGAAATGAGGTAAGCCCTGCCGACCTTCACGGCAGAGAAAGTATACCCTGCACAGTGCCGGGGAACGTTGAACTTGAACTTATAAATCAGGGAATTTTGCCCGAAGATATTTATATGGGGCAGAATATCAGACTCACCGAGGCATACGAAAAATATGAATGGTGGTACGAAACAAAAATAACAATGCCTGATATAAAAGGCAGGGCGTATCTTTATTTTGAGGGTGTAGACACGCTGGCGGAATACTGGCTGGACGGCGAAAAAATCGGGAAGTCGGAAAATATGCTCATTCCCGTTAAAATTCCCGTTAAAAATCCCGTTGCCGGTAAAACGTACACGCTCTGCGTACGGCTGCGTTCGCCGATAATCGAAGCGGAAAAAATTCCGTTCGATATGCTTAGCTGTGCAATGAGCTGGCAGGGAGAAATCGACGAATCGCTTCCGATAAGAAAAGCGCGTCATTCTTATGGCTGGGATATAATGCCGAGGGCGGTAAGCGCTGGTATTTGGAGAGATGTATATATTGCTGACGAAACCGATTACGGCTTTAATCAGCTTGCGTATTTTGTGAAGAATTTTTCGGCAGATGGCGGAAAAAATGCGGCGGTAACGTTTTTCTATGAGCTTAACGGACTTCCCGAAAAAGGCACCGAAATAGAAATTCACGGCATATGCGGCGAGTCGGAATTTTACTGCCGCCGTGCGGTTAGATTTAAGGCAAAATCCGAAGATATTACCGTTGAAAATCCAAAGCTCTGGTGGCCGAAGGGATACGGGGAGCCGAATATTTATAAAACATCCGTGCGGATTTTAAACGGCGGTAAGGTGATGTCTGAAAAAACTCTTAACGTCGGCATAAGAAAAGCTGAACTTAAGCGCACCGACACAACCGACGGAAAGAACGGATATTTCGGTTTTATCGTTAATGATGTTCCGATTACGGTGTACGGAACAAACTGGGTTCCGCTCGACGCATTTCACAGCCGTGAGCACGAAAGATATGACAGAGCACTCGGCTTGCTTGATGACATCGGCTGTAATATGGTAAGGTGTTGGGGCGGAAATGTGTATCCCGAACAGAAATTTTACGATTTTTGCGACAGGCGCGGAATTATGGTGTGGCAGGACTTTGCGATGGCTTGCGGAACGTATCCGCAAGATGATGAGTTTGCGGAAAAGATGAAAAAAGAGGCTGAAGCGGTTGTCCGATTATACAGAAATCACCCGTCACTCGTTTTGTGGACAGGCGATAACGAGTGTGACCAGATGGCTTGGCAGTATGCCGGGGGAAAAGAGAACAGGCTTACGCGCGAAATTCTGCCCGAAGCGGTCGCACGGAACGATTTTGCAAGAAGCTACCTTCCCTCATCGCCGTATATTGCAAAAGGACATTCCGAATTTGAAACGTCTGAACGCCATTTGTGGGGTCCGCGCGATTTTTATAAGTCGGATTATTATAAAAACACTCCGGCGCATTTTGCGAGCGAATTGGGTTATCACGCCTGTCCGCCGACCGAGTCTGTGAAAAAATTTATTTCGCAAGGTCAGCTTTGGGGAAATATCGAGGACAGCGAGGACTGGATTTTACATTCGTCCGACCAATGCGGAAACAACGCCAGAATGAAGCTTATGGGTGAGCAAATAAGGCAGTTTTTCGGATACACTCCCGAAAGCTTGGAGGAATTTTCGTTTTTGTCGCAGATTTCACAGGCAGAGGCAAACAAGTTTTATATTGAGCTTTTCCGCTGTAACAAGCCGGTGAAAACAGGTCTTATCTGGTGGAATTTGATTGACGGCTGGCCTCAATTTTCCGACGCGGTTGTTGACTGGTACTTTGAAAAAAAGATTGCATATTACTATATAAAGCGCGTTCAGCAGCCGGTGTGCGTGATGTTGAGCGAAATGGAAAATTGGCATCATAGGGTTGTTATTGCAAACGATACGTTAAAAGAAGTGACTGTTAAATATAGGGTTACCGATGCCGATACGAAAGACGTTCTTGCCGAGGGTTCTGCCGTAATTTGTGCAAACGGTATACAAAATGCCGACAGTATAAGGCTTTATTATTCTGATAAAAAGATGCTCCTTATTGATTATGAGGTTGACGGCGTTAAGCACAAAAATCACTATCTTTGCGGACTGCCCCCGTTTTCGCCTGAACACTACCGCAAATGGTACGGTATGCTTGAAATAGACTAAATATTGATATAAATAAAAATGTGACAGCGCTGTGCCGTGCAGGCATAATTTATTGAATATGAAGTGTTGCAGAGCAGATTTTTTGCGCGTATTAAAAGGGAAAAAGCTTACTGCGTCGAATATACGCTATTGTGCAGATAGGCATCAGATGACTAAATTTATTTACAAAGGTGAGATTATGGCGAAAATATATGAGTTGAGCGCGCACGGATACACGGCGCAGATTGTTGCGGACTACGGAATGAACTGTATAAAAATCACTCACGAAACGGGTGTTGACGTTCTTCGTACACCCGATGATGCGGACGTTTTGCAATCGCAGGTTTTATACGGTATGCCCGTTTTGTTTTTCCCCAACAGAATATCGGGCGGACGGTTTGAGTTTGAGGGAAGGTGGTACATTTTGCCGATAAACGAGCCGAAGCTCAACAACTTTTGCCACGGCGATTTGCACAAGCTTGCGTTTGATGTAACCGAGTGTGACAAAACGCATATTATCGGCATTTACACCGCGTCTGACGAAAATAAATATATGACTTTTCCGCACACTTTTGAGTTTAAAATTTGGTACGAAATTCTTCCCGACGGAGTGCATCAGAATGTATCGGTTAAAAACACATCTGACAAAAATATGCCGTTTGCGCTCGCGTTTCACACGACATTTAATTTAAGCGACGGCGACAGGGTGAAAATTCCCGTGCGCAGAAAAGTTTTGCGAAATTCCGAAACGTACCTTCCGACGGGTGAATTTGAGGACGCTTTTGATGAAAAAAACGCACTTTTGCAGGGAGATTTTCTGCCGTACGGCACGGCGGTGAGCGCATTATACGAGGTGTCGGACGGCGGATTTGTGCTGTATAAAAACAAAGAAAACGTATATGTTACGTACACTGCTGACGAAAAATACAAATACTGTATGCTCTTTAACGGCGACGGCACAAAATTTGTGTGCACCGAACCGCAGACATGGATTACAAACTGCCCGAATTTGCCTGTTGACCGCAAAAAATGCGGATTTGATTTTATAGCGCCGAACGCGGTTAAGACGTACAAATCTGTTATAGGAGTCAGTAAAAAATAAAACGTTATTTACATAAAAAAAGAGCATTTGTATTGAATGCTCTTTTTTTGCGCAATTCTCTTTTTGTGCAAAATGAAATATCCGCCCGAAAACGAGCGGATATTTATTAAAAATTATTGGTTTTTGGATTCTTCAAAGCATTTGCTGCAAAGAACAGGTCTGTCGCCCTTCGGCTCAAACGGAACAACCGCCTCGCCGCCGCAGTTTGAACAAACTACCGTATACATTTTTTTGCTGTTTTTAAAGCTTTCTTTTCTTGCCTTTCTGCAGTCGGGGCATCTTAACGGCTCGTTTTCAAAGCCTTTTTCAGCATAAAACTCCTGCTCGCCCGCGGTGAAAATGAAATCATTTCCGCAATCCTTACATACCAGTGTTTTGTCTTCGTACATTTCCTTTACCTCACTTTAGAAAAATAATATTTAATTCCGAAATGGAATAAAACATAAAAACATAGTGCGCCTACTGCAAAAATTTTGCAACCTTGCGTTTAATACGCTGAAGCGCATTGTCAATCGACTTTTCGCTTTTTTTCACTATTTTGGCAATTTCAACATAGCTTTTGCCGTCGAGATAAAGCGATAAAACATTCCATTCGAGCTTGCTCAAATTTTTTGACATTTTCTCGCGCAGTGACATAAAATGCTCTTTTGTAATCACTATTTCTTCGGGGTCAAAAACCTTTTTTTCCGAAATTGTATCAAGCAAAGTCTGTTCGGCGTCGTCGTCGAAAACAGGTCTGTTAAGCGAAATGTACGAGTTAAGCGGAATATGCTTCTGCCGTGTTGCCGTTTTTATGGCGGTGATAATCTGCCGTGTTATGCAAAGCTCGGCAAACGCCTTAAACGACGCAGTTTTGCTGCCGTTAAAATCTCTTACCGCTTTAAAAAGACCAATCATACCCTCCTGAACAATATCCTCTTGTGCAGCGCCTATAAGAAAATACGTTCTCGCTCTTGATTTAACAAGATTTTTGTACTTTTCGATTATGTATTCGGTGGCGCTGTCATTTCCTGCCTTTGCCGCGGAAACAATTTCCTCGTCGGACATTCCGTTAAAATCCGCACAACCGCACTGCGCGTCATAAGACATACAAAGCGCCTCCTTCCTCCAAGTACACTATTTAATTTTACATAAAATTTTTTTGCTTGTCAAGTTTTTGTTTTAATTTTGTCCGTATTTTACATCTGACGCGGTTCTAATTGGTGAAAATGCCGAATATACTGTATAAAAACGGGGGAGAAAATATGATTTGTACTTATGATTTGCGCGGTGTTCTGCCTTTTGTGTCACCGCGGATAAGAGAGGTTTTGAAGAAAATTGAAAATTTTGATAACGTGTGTGAAATCCGTATCGGCAAAAATATGCCTCTTTCGCTTTCGCTTGTCCGCGGTGCGGTGTTTGTGAGCGAAAACGGCAAATTTTTAAATTCGCCGTGCGGTGCGTTTATTGCGGACGGGCGTGATATTGAAAAAACGCTTGAGCTTATGACAAACGGCTCGGTTTACGCGGTTGCAGACGAGATAAAAAACGGCTTTATTACGCTTGACGGAGGGTACCGCGTCGGAATTTGCGGAAGTGCGGTTTTAAACGGCGGAAAGGTTTCATATATTAAGGATATTTCCTTTTTGAATATCAGAATAAAGCGCGAGGTTTTCGGCTGTGCAGACAAGCTTGCGGAGTATATCACCGACGGCGGAGGCATTAAAAGCACGCTGATAATCGGCGGGCCTCACAGCGGAAAAACCACCGTTATACGCGACCTTGCGCGGATTTTGTCCGACAGATTTTTATACCGTGTCGCGGTTGCGGACGAGCGCGGAGAAATTGCCGCGTCGGTTAACGGAACGGCGAAAAACAACGTCGGTGCGCTCACCTGCGTTATGAATATGTGCCCGAAACGTGACGCATTAAATATGCTGGTGCGCTCGCTCGCGCCCGAGGTGATAATCGTTGACGAAATAGGCAGTGACGCGGATTTTTTTGCGGTGAAAAACGCTGTAATGTCGGGTGTTTCGGTTGTTGCGGCAAAGCACGGCGCAAGTTTTTCGGACGCGGAAAAATTTTTAAAAATTTTCGGCTGTGCAGCGCTCCTTTCGCGCGAAAACGTCGGGCAAATACAGAAAATTATACAAACGGGTGATAAATATGCTTAAATTTCTATCGTGCGCGCTGGTGCTTTTTTCAAGCACCTTTTTGGGATTTTTAAAAGCGGCGGATTTTGAAAAAAGAGAGAAAATTTTAAGATGTTTCATATCGGATTTGGAATTTATAAAAAACGAAATAACGCACCTTAAAACGCCGATTTTTGAGGTTTTGCAAAAGCTTGGGAATTCAAACGGCGAAACGGGCGCGTTTTACCGCGAGGTTGCGGAAAAATTTGTGCAAAACAAAGATATGCCGTTATCCGAAATATTTGACGCGGAAACAGATAAAATAAACGAATATTTTCCGCTTAAAAAAGGCGACGGCGACGGGCTTCATTTTCTTGCGCGTTCGCTCGGAAAGAGCGACACCGACGGGCAGAGCGCGCTGATTTTGCAGGCGGAAAGAGCATTAAATATGCGTCTTGACGAGGCGGTGAGCGACAAAAACAAAAACGCGCGCCTTTATAAAAGTTTGGGATTTTACTTTGGAATTTTGCTTGTGATAATGTTTTTTTAGGCGAAGAAAACGGAGGTCAAAATGAGTGTGGATTTAATTTTTCAAATTGCTGCAATCGGCATACTTGTGTCGGTGTTAAATCAGGTGCTTATCCGCTCGGGGCGCGAGGAACAGGCGATGATGACAACCCTTGCCGGGCTGATTTTCGTTCTGCTCATAATCGTTCGGCAGATAAGTATGCTTTTTGAAACGGTAAAATCCGTATTCGGGCTTTAGGCTATGGAGGCGGTTAAAATAAGTGCCGCGGCGGTTGTCGGCGTGCTTCTTATCACTGCAATAAAGCCGTTCCGCAAGGATTTTGCCGTTGCCTTGTCAATCCTTACGGGTATTGTGATTTTCGGATATATTTTCGTATACCTCAAATCGGCGGTCGGCACAGTGGGCGATATTATGGCGCGGTTTAACATAAACGGCACGGCGGTTGAAGTGATTTTCAAAATAATCTGCGTTGCGTACATCTGCGAGTTTGCGTCGGGCATTTGCAAGGACGCGGGCGAGGGCGCGGTAGCGTCGAAGGTGGAAACGGGCGGAAAACTCATTATCGTATACCTTTCAATGCCGATTATAACGTCGCTTATCGACCTTCTTGCAAATTTTTTGTAGACGGAGGAAAAAATGTGAAAAAACCAATGAAATTATTTGTGAAATTTTTGATTTCGTGCCTTGCTGTTTTATGCGTTTTTTCGCTTTCGCAAAGCTGTTTTGCAGATTCCGTTTCAGATGAATTTTTCGGTTCCGATGCGGTTGATATTATCGGCGAAAAGGCGAGGAACGAAAACACCGACAAGGTGTACGGAGGATTTGATTTTGCCGAATTTACAAAGGAAATTTTAAACGGAAACGTTTTTCAGCCGAAAAAAATCGTCGGCAAAGCAATGAAAATTATTTTCGGTGCGGTTATGGAAAACGCGCATATGCTTGTTGTTTTGATTGCCCTTGCACTGGTTGGCGGAATAATTTCAAATCTTCAAAGCTCGTTCAATGCAAAATCAACCGCTGAAACGGCATTTTTCGCGTTTTACACAATGTATTCGGGAATTTTGACGGTGTGCGTTTACAACTGCCTTGAAAGCGCACGGCAGACAGTGGAGGCGCAAAGCGCATTTTTGCAGGCGGCGACGCCGACGTACATAGGAATGATGATTGCGAGCGGTTCGGTGCTGAAATCCGCCGCGTCAAAGCCGGTGATTTTGTATTTTATTTCGCTTATTTCAATCGCAGTGAAAGATTTTTTCATTCCGTTTTCGTTTATGATTTTCATTTTGTCGGTGATAAACAACCTGTCGGGCAAAATGCAGATAACAAAGCTTGTGAGCCTTTTGCGCCTTATTGTTACAAGGTCGCTTACCGCGCTGATGACGGTGTTTGTGACGCTTTTGACTCTTTCGGGAATGAGCGCGCAGAGTGCTGATACGTTAAGCGTGCGCGCGGCAAAATACGCGGCGCAGAATTTCGTTCCCGTTGTGGGAAACGTTTTGTCAAGCACCATCGACACGGTTTACGCGTCGGCGTCGGTTTTGCGCAGTGCGCTCGGTGTTGCCGGTATTGTCACGGTTGCGCTTTTGTGCGCCTATCCCGTGCTTAAATTCGGCGCGCTGATTTTTTTATACAAGCTTGCCGCGGCGATAATTGAACCGCTCGCCGACAAACGCATTTCAAACGCGGTGAACGAGGCGGCAAACGGAATTTCGCTTTTATTTTCGCTCCTTGTGTGCGTTGCGGTGGTGTTTTCGCTTTCAATAGCGTATCTTGCGGAATTTGCGATGGGGGTGGGATAAACGGAACAGATAAAAGCTTATGTTTTAAGCGTTGCAGGAGTTTTGATTTTAAGCGTTCTCACCGAGGCGGTTATGCCGTCGGGGACGTTCGGAAAATACGTCAAAACCGCGCTGGGACTTGTGATTTTGGTAACGCTTGCATATCCTGCGCTGAAATTTTCCGACTTTGACGCGCTGTATGAAAAATATGCGTTTTACGGCGGAACACCCGACGCGGAGGAAACCGCGGTATTTGACACCGAAAAAATCATAAAAGATGAGTTTGAACGGAAAATATGCGCGGTTATACAAGACGACATAAAAGAAAAGTTTTCGGAAAACTGCGGAATTTCGGCGGATTACGACGGCGGAAAATGCACAAAAATTTATATTTCGTGCGGTGATGGGAATTTTGACAAGATAAGCGGTTACATATCGCAGAAATACGGCTTGCAATGTGCGAAAAATGAAAAAACGGGGTATTAAAATGGATATTATGCCTTTTATTAAAAACTTTTCGTTTAAAAAGAATAAAAACACGCTTTTTATAATATTACTTATAGGAGTGCTGATGCTTGTTTGCTCAAAGTCGCTTTTTGCGTCCGAAAAGCCGAAAAACGATAAAAAGGCAAACGAAACAACGACAGTTTGCGCCGACAATGCGGAAAAACGGCTTTCGGCGATGCTCGGCAAAATTTCGGGCGCAGGCAAAACAGAGGTGATGATTACATACGAATCCACGTCCGAAAAAGTGACGGTTGCAGACACAAAAACGTCGAAATCTTCGTCCGACGGCTCAAAAAACGAAAGCTCGGGCGAGAGAGTGACGGTTATGCAAAAGGACGGAAACGCGTCGTCGCCGTTTGTGAAAGCCGAGGTAAATCCGAAGGTGAGGGGAGTTTTGATTGTTGCGGACGGCGCAGAAAACGCCGATGTTTCGGCAAATTTAAAAAAAGCCGTATGCGCCGTTTTGGACGTTCCCATTCACAAGGTTGAGGTTATGCCGAGAGAGAAATAAAATTTAAAATAAAGGAGAATTTGTATGAAAAACGTTGAAAAAAAGAAAATGACGAAACTGCTCATTTGTCAGAAAAAAGCGGTCGCGCTGGGTGCGCTGGTCGTTTTGGTGGGAGTTGCGGGTTATCTTAATTTTGTTTACGACAAATCGGACGGTACGCAAAGCACGCTTAACGAATATGTCGAAACGGTAAAGGATATTGAAAACGAACAGCAAAACGCAGGCGAGGCACAGCCCGTGAGCGCGGACGCAAAAAGCGCCGATTATTTCACGTCGGCGAGAATGAACCGCGAAACCGCGCGGAGCGAGAGCATTGAGCTTTTGAAAAGCACAATCGACAACGCGAACGTGTCGGCGGAGGCAAGGCAGGAGGCGGAAAACAAAATTTTTGCGATTTCCGACAATATCGAAAACGAGGTTAACATTGAAAACGTAATAAAATCGAAAGGATTTTCGGACGTTTTGGTGTCTGTAAGCGGCGACCAGGTAAGCGTTGCAGTGCGCGCCGAGTCGCTCACCGCTCCCCAGACAGCACAGCTTAACGACGCGGTTGAACAATTTGTAAGCACAAATAATGTAAAAATAGTTGAAGTTCCGTAAAAAGTGTAGTATAATATAAAAAACAAATGAAAAAAATATTAAAACTTATGTTTTTAATGTAATGAAAGGACGGGATAAAACTATGGACAAAACATATGAAGTTAACGAAAATTCGGGAAATGTTAAAATATCGGACGAGGTTATAGCAACGATCGCGCAGATTGCCGCAAATGAGGTTGACGGCATAATCGGCACGGGTTCGTCGTTTGCAGGCGAAATTAAGCAAATTCTTTCCAAAAAAGCGCCTGCCGGAAAGGGCGTTAAGGTTGTCACCGAAAACGGCGAGGTTACGGTGGATATAAGCGTTGTGGTTGAATACGGCGCAAAAATTCCTGCCGTTTCGTGGGAGCTTCAGGAAAACGTTAAGAAAAACGTTGAGTCTATGACGGGACTTTCGGTGCGCAAGGTGAATATTCACGTTGTGGGCATTGAGGTTAAAGAGGAAGAAAAGGAAGAAATCAAAGAGGAAAAAAGCGAAACGGACGCTGAAACAACTGCCGAAACAACCGAAGAAAACTAAAAATTCAAATAAACTTCGCATAATAAGAATTTGTGCGGAGTTTATTTTTTTAACAAATTTTCATAAAATATGAAATAATGCTTTATTTTTTTGAAAATTTGTTGTATAATATTTATTATGTATAATTATGTGAATTTTTAGTTGCACTGGAGGAAAACCAATGAGCAGAAAAACGGCGAGAGATAACGCCTTCAAGCTTGTTTTTGAAGCACCGTTTTACAAAAACGATTTTGAAACGGTTATGAATACGTTTGACGGAATTGAAAAAGAAAATCTTACCGAAAACGATTTAAAATATATCAAATCCACCGTTTCGGGCGTTTTTGACAAGCTTGAAATCATAGACGACAAAATAAATTCCAAGCTTATCGGCTGGACGGTCGGACGTTTGCCCAAAACCACCGCGGCAATACTTCGCCTTGCGGTTTACGAAATGGAGTTTAACGACGATATTCCCGTTCAGGTGGCTATGAACGAGGCTATCGAACTTGCGAAAATATACTGCGACGACGACGCGCCGAGGTTTGTCAACGGCGTTTTGGAGTCGGTAAAAAAACTGAAAGAGGCTTAAAAAATGGCGGTAATCACTGTTAGTCAGCTTAACAATTACATAAAACGCTGTTTTGACAGCAACCAAAATTTTCAGCGTCTTTATATAAAAGGTGAAATTTCAAATTTCAAGCGCCATTCGTCGGGACACCTTTATCTCACGTTAAAAGACGAGGGAGGAGTTTTAAGGGCGGTAATGTTCCGCTCGGCGGCGTCGGGTCTTAAGTTTAACGCGTCAAACGGTATGAAGGTTATCGCGTGCGGACGCGTGGCGGTTTTTGAGCGCGACGGGCAGTATCAGCTTTACATTGAAAGTATGATGCCCGACGGCGTGGGCGAGCTTTATCTTGCGTATGAACAGCTTAAAGAAAAGCTTGCGAAAGAGGGGCTTTTTGACGAATCGCACAAAAAGCCGATACCGAAATATCCCGCGAAAATCGGCGTTATAACCTCGCCTACGGGCGCGGCGGTGCGCGATATTTTAAACGTTTTAAAAAGGCGCTATGCGCTCGCGGATATTTACATTTACCCGGCGCTGGTGCAGGGTATCGGCGCGGCGAAAACCATCGCCGAGGGAATTGAGTTTTTCAACCGCGAAAAAAAGGCGGACGTGCTCATTGTGGGCCGCGGAGGCGGTTCGATTGAAGATTTGTGGGCGTTTAACGAAGAAGAAGTTGCATACGCGATATACAATTCCGAAATTCCCGTTATCTCGGCAGTAGGACACGAAACAGACTTTACAATCGCGGATTTTGCCGCCGATTTGCGCGCGCCTACGCCGTCGGCAGGAGCAGAGCTTTCCGCACCGTCGCAGACCGACGTGCGCCAAAGCCTTATTATGCAGAAAAGCAAGCTTGCGGTGTGCCTTACAAATTTATACAAACTAAAGGCACAACAGCTTGAAAGAATACGAAAATCGCGCGTTTTTGCCGATTACCGAATTATTTTCGACGACAAACGGCTTTATCTCGATATGCTTTCAAAATCGCTGGCCGATTTGTATGCCAAAAAGGTGGAAAAAAGCAAAACCGAGCTTTTGAAATATCTTTCAAAGCTTGAGGCGCTCAATCCGGCGTCGGTTTTAAAACGCGGTTTTGCGTCGGTGAAAGGCGCGGACGGAAAAATCGTCAAAGACGCAAAAAGCCTTAAAAACGGCGATTTAATAGATGTTACATTTGCGGACGGAACCGCAAACTGCGAAGTGAAATCCGTAAAAGAGGGAGAAATGATATGAATAAATTTGAAGATAACATCACAAGGCTTGACGAAATTGTGAAAAAGCTTGAGGACGGAAACGCGGCGCTTGATGAGTGCGTTGCGCTTTTTGAGGACGGCGTAAAGCTTACCGGCGAGTGCATAAAAATGCTTGACGACGCCGAGCAGAAAATTAAGCTTTTGGTGAAAAATAACGACGGAGAGGTAAGCGAAACTGATTTTGTTCAGAACGACGCTTAAACGGTAAAAAATATGAATTTCAACGACGAATACAAAAAACGTCTTACGCTTATAAATGAGCATATTGAAAGTTTTTTTGCAAATGAGTGCAGAAATCTTGAAAGTTTTGTCACCGAGGCGCCTGTTTACAGTGTGTTGAACGGCGGAAAAAGGGTGAGGGGAATACTCACGCTTGAGGTTGCAAGAATGCTCGGCGGAAATGAAAAAACCGCGCTCGAATTTGCAGCCGCGATTGAGTTTATTCAGGCATATTCGCTTGTTCACGACGATTTGCCCTGTATGGACGACGACGATTACAGAAGGGGTCAGCTTAGCTGTCACAAAAAATTCGGCGAGGCAAAGGGCGTGCTTTGCGGCGACTCGCTTTTAAACCTTGCGTATGAGGTTATGCTTAAAAGCATTTTAAACGGCGGTGACGGCGAGAAAAAAGCGGCGGCGGAAATTGCGCACCGCGCCGGAATTTTCGGTATGATAAAAGGTCAGCTTATTGACATTGATTTGATGAGCAAAAAAGACATTACGCTCCCCGACGTCGAAAATCTTATCGAATACAAAACAACCGCGCTTATATCCGCGGCGGCGCTTGCGGGCGCGCGCATTGCAAACGCGGACGGCGAAGATATTGAAAATATCAAAAATTACGCGTACCACCTCGGCACGGCGTTTCAGATAAGGGACGATTTTGAGGACGAGGAGGAGGACAAGCTGAAAGAGGAAGAGGAAAAAACGCCGAACTTTATAAATCTTCTCGGTAAGGAAAAAGCCATCGAAAAGCTTATTTATCACAGAAATTCGGCGCGTGATATTTTGAAAAAATACGAAAAAAGCGAATTTTTAACGGCTATGAACGAATTTTTGTTCGGCGCGTTTTAAAAAATATTGCAAAACCGAAAAAAATATGATACAATGTAAGGATAAAATTTGTATAAATCGGGATAAATTTTGTATAAAATTAGGTTTACATAAACAACCTCGGAAGGAGTTAAAAAGGTGAAACAGCTACTTGAAAAAATCAAAGCGGAAGCCCTCAAAGCGTTGGAAAATTCTGACAAAATGGAGGAGCTTGAAAGCTTCAGAGTGAAATATCTCGGAAAAAAAGGAGAAATCACGGGCGTTTTGAAAGGGCTCGGATCGGTTGCGGCTGACGAAAGAAAAGAAGTCGGCGCGCTTGCAAACGAAATCAGAGCGTACATTGAAAAAGGTCTTGCCGAGAAAAAAGCGGCAATGCAGGAAAAAGTTTTGCAGGAAAAGCTTAAAAAAGAGGTTATCGACGTTACGATGCCCGGCAGAAAAAGCGACATCGGCGGCGCTCATCCTCTTACAATAGTAAGAAAACAGCTTGAAGATATTTTTATGGGAATGGGATTTTCTATTGCCGAGGGTCCCGAAGTTGAGCTTGATTACTACAATTTCGAGGCGCTCAACATTCCCAAAAACCACCCTTCGCGCGACACGCAGGATACGTTTTACATCAACGACGATGTGGTTTTGAGAACGCAGACCTCCTCCGTTCAGGTGCGCGTTATGGAAAAAACCAAACCGCCGATAAGGGTTATATCCCCCGGCAGAGTGTTCAGAAGCGACGCGGTTGACGCTACACATTCGCCCGTTTTCCACCAGCTTGAGGGTCTTGTTGTTGACAAGGGCATCACAATGGGCGACCTTAAAGGAACTTTGGAACTGTTTATGAAAAAGCTTTACGGCGACGACGTTAAAATCCGTCTGCGTCCGCACCATTTCCCGTTTACCGAGCCGAGCGCAGAGGTTGACGTTTCGTGCTTTGTATGCGGAGGAAAAGGTTGCCGTGTATGCAAAAAAGAGGGATTTATAGAAGTTCTCGGCGCAGGTATGGTGCACCCGAAAGTTTTGAAAGAGTGCGGAATTGACCCCGAAATTTACAGCGGTTTTGCTTTCGGTATCGGTCTTGAGCGTATCGTTATGCGTTCGTATAACATTGACGATATGCGTCTTTTGTACGAGAACGATTTAAGATTTTTGAAACAGTTTTAACGGAGGTAGCAGAATATGAAATTTCCAATAAGTTGGCTTAATGATTATGTTGATATAAACGGCATTACGTCCGAAGAATTTGCGCACGCAATGACAATGTCGGGTTCAAAGGTTGAGGGCGTTGAAAACGCGGGCGAAGAAATTCAAAATGTTGTTGTGGGCAAAATTTTGAAAATTGTGAAACACCCCGACGCGGATAAGCTTGTTATCTGCTCGGTCGATGTGGAAAACGAGGTTTTGCAGATTGTCACCGGCGCAAAAAATGTGAGCGAGGGCGACTTTGTTCCCGTTGCGCTCCACGGTTCGCATCTCCCGGGCGGAATTGTAATTAAGAAAGGCAAACTCCGCGGTGTTGAGTCGTGCGGTATGCTCTGCTCAATCGGCGAGCTTAACCTCACTTTGGAGGACGCGCCATATGCGATTGAGGACGGAATTTTAATTTTCGACAGAGAATATCCGCTCGGTATGGACGTTAAAGAAATTTTCGGTCTTGACGAGGACGTTGTGGAGTTTGAAATTACGCCTAACAGAGCCGATTGCTTCAGCGTTCTCGGAATAGCGCGCGAGGCGGCGGTAACCTTTGACAAACCGCTTAAAATCGGCGTTCCCGAGGTTCACGAAACAAACGACAAAGTTGAAGACTATGCGTCTGTTACCGTTCTCGACACAAAAGACTGTATGCGTTATGCGGCGCGCGTTGTCAAAAATGTTAAAATTGCGCCAAGCCCCAAATGGCTTGCGGACAGACTTAAATTGAGCGGAATAAGAAGCATTAACAATATCGTAGACATCACAAACTACGTTCTTTTGGAATACGGTCAGCCTATGCACGCTTTTGATTTGGACAATGTTGCAGGACACAAAATTATCGTCAGAAAAGCGGAAAACGGCGAAATTATGACCACTCTCGACGAACAGGAAAGAAAGCTTGATGACACTATGCTGGTTATCTGCGACGCGGACAAACCCGTTGCGGTTGCCGGTGTTATGGGCGGTCTTAACAGCGAAATCGAGGATACCACAAAGACGCTTTTGTTTGAGTCGGCTTGCTTTAACGGCGCAAACGTACGTCTTACCGCAAAAAAACTCGGACTCCGCACCGAGGCGTCGTCGCGCTACGAAAAAGGTCTTGACCCCGAAAACGTTATCGGTGCAATAAACCGTGCGTGCGAACTTGTTGAAATGCTCGGCGCCGGCGAGGTTGTGTCGGGAATAATCGACGTTGACAATTCGGACAAAACTCCGCATATTCTGCCGTTCAGACCCGATTACATCAACGCTTTTCTCGGAACGGACATTTCAAAAGAAGAAATGATTAAAACTCTCACCGCTTTTGAGTTTAAAGTGGACGGAGATAAGGTTACCGTCCCCACGTTCCGCGCGGACGTTGAGGGCGAGGCGGATATTGCCGAGGAAGTGGCAAGAATTTACGGCTATGACAAAATCAAATCGTCGCCTTTGCGCGGTGAAACAACCCAGGGTATGAAAACAAAAGAGCAGAAACTTGTCAACAAAATCGAGGAGGCGGCAATCGCACAGGGTCACTACGAAACAATGACTTTCTCGTTTGTTTCGCCCGATATATTCGACAAAATCAACACGAACGACGAAAACTTGCGCAACGCGGTTGTTATCACAAATCCGCTCGGCAAAGACTGCTCCATTATGCGCACAACGCTTATTCCGTCGATGATGGACACAATTTCGTACAACTACAATCAGCGTACACCGCAGGGAAAATTCTTTGAAATCGCAAAGGTTTACCTTCCCGTTAACGGCGAAAAACTTCCCGACGAGCGCAAGGAAATCTGCCTCGGAATGTACGGAAACTACGATTTTTACGATATGAAAGGCAGTGCGGAAAGTATTCTCGACGCGCTCAATATTAAAAATTACGAATTTGAGGCGGAAACCGAAAACACCACTTTCCACCCCGGCAGATGCGCAAACATTATGTGCCAAGGAAAGAAAATCGGTATAATCGGTGAGCTTCACCCGACGGTGCTTAAAAACTACTCGGTCGGCGCAAAAGCGTATATCGCGGTACTCGACATAAGAGAATTAAACGAGATGTCAAACAATAACATTCAGTATAAAGCACTCCCGAAATTCCCGGCGGTTACAAGGGATATGGCGCTTATCGCAGACGACGCGGTAACGGTTGGCGAGATTGAAAAAATCATTAAAAAATGCTCGGGTAAAATTCTTGAGGACGTTAAGCTTTTCGACGTTTACAAGGGTGAGCAGATTGAAAAAGGCAAAAAGAGCCTTGCATTTTCGGTTATCTACCGTGCGGACGACAGAACTCTTACCGATGACGAAATTTCGGCTGTTTTTGATAAGACGATAAAACAGATTGCCGAAAAGACAGGCGCACAGCTTAGATAAACCGAAAAAAGGCTTTGTAAAAATTCAAAATTTTTAAGGAGGTAAGGATTATGGAATTTAACGAAACTATGGTGTTCAACGGCAGTGTTGATAAGCAGGCGCTTATTAAGGAAACACTTTCAACGGTGTATGAGGCTCTGAAAATAAAAGGCTACAATCCGATAAGCCAGCTTGTCGGCTACATTATGTCGGGCGACCCCACCTACATCACAAGCTACAACAATGCCAGAAGCCTTATTTCAAAACTTGAAAGAGATGAAATTTTAGAGGAGCTTTTCAAGGAATATTTGAGAGATAAATAATATGAAATTTTCCCAAAAGAAAACAAAAAATGCGGCGGTTACGGCGATAATCGTATCGGCGGCAATGCTTTTGTCCAAGTTTTTCGGTATGCTCCGCGATATTTTAATCGCATACCTTTACGGCACCGAAAGCGTCAACGCCATTGCGTTTTCCACCGCATCAAGAATACCCCTTTTGTTTTTCGATATTGCGCTCGGAACTGCCGTAACGGCGGCATTTATTCCGATTTACAACGAATTTCTGCAAAAGGGCGAAAGAGAAAAAGCACAGGATTTTTCAAACAAATTCATTACGCTCGTGTCAATCGTCACCCTCGTTATGGTGACGGTCGGCATCGCGTTTTCGGGCACGGTTGTGCGCATAATCGCAGGCGGTCTTGACGGCGAAAAATTAAGCCTTGCATCGGGACTTGTCAAAATACTGTTCCCCGCGATTTTCATAACGGGCGTTGCATATTGCCTTGTCGGCATTTTGCAGTCGGACGGAGAATTTGTAATTCCTGCGCTTATTTCGCTTGTTTCAAACGCGTTTTTAATTTTGTATATTATCATTTTCGGTGACAAATTCGGCGTTTGGGGCATTGCGGTGTCTATGCTTATCGGCTGGATTTTGCAGATTGTCATTCAAATTCCTCCGCTTGTTAAAATGAAATATAGGCTTAAAATTAAAAATCCGTTCGGCGACGAAAACATAAAGCGCGTGTGCCTTTTGGCGCTCCCGATTATAGTCAGCGCGTGGGTTCAGCCGATTAACACAATGATAAATATAAACCTCGCGTCGGGCTTAAGCGGCGGTGCGGCGGTGCCTGCGCTGGACTACGCAAATAAGCTTTATATAATTCTCGTGGGCGTGTTTACGTATACCATAACCAACCTCACATTTCCGTCGCTTTCGCGCTATGCGGCGGCGCACGATATGGAATCATTTGCCGAAACGGTGCGAAAATCGGTTAAATACGTAATTTTCATCATTGCGCCGGTTATGGCAGGGTTTATGCTGTTGTCAACGCCCATTATCAGCGTGTTTTACGAGCGCGGTGCGTTTGACGCGTCGTCAACGCGCCTTACTTCAACGGCACTGTTTTTCTACTCAATCGGAATGGTCGGGTTCGGCATAAATGAGGTGATGAACAAATCGTTTTACGCGCTCCAGGACGGCAAAACTCCTATGCGCGCGTCGGTTGCAGGCATATGCGTAAACATTGCGCTGTCGGTTTCTGCGGTGGTTTTCGTTAAAACGGGGCTTGAGGGACTCGCATTTGCGGCGTCGGTTGCGGCGAATATTATCGGTTTCGGACTCCTCATCCTTTTGAGCAGACGCGTTAAAAATATTTTTACCAAAGACCTTTTTGCGTCGGCGGTAAAAAGCATTATTTCCGCGGTTGTTATGTGCGCGGTTGTCATTTTTGTAAAAAACGCACTGCCGTTTGCAAATAAGTATTTACAGCTTTTTGTGCCTGCGGTGTCGGGTGCGGTTGTTTATGTTGTAATGTGCGTTATATTAAAATCCGAAGAATTTTTCGGAATACTAAAAACAGTTATGAGAAAATTTTTAAAGGAGGCGTAAAATTTGGAAAAAAGCTTGGTTTTAACATTTTTAATAAATTTTTTCAATAGGTTTTCCGCCTGCTTTAAAGGCAGTATTTTAAAGAAAATCGAAGATTTTTTTGCGAATATTTTCAAAAAAGACGCGCAAAAAAGTTTTTTTGTAAGATTTTTCACAAAAGCGCCGAATTTAAGCAATGCGGTGTCAAACAGTGCAATCGCAAGGTTTTTCCTGGCGATATGTAACTTTTTTGCAAAGATTATCAGAGGCGCGGTGAAAATTTTGAAAAAATCCGCGGTTCTTAACGGGATTTTGTGGCTTTACGATAACGTTTTCGACATTTCTCTGCGCACCTACGGCTTATTTTTGCTCGCTTTTTCGGTTGTTTACGAGGCGGTGCTGGTTATAAGCGGAGGTTCGGGCGGAATAATCGCGCTTGCGGCGGCGATTTTCTCGGCAGTTTTGATTTTGCTCAACATATCGCTTTCGGCGATGTTCAAAAACAGCGTACTTATTAAAAAAATAATGCTCTATTTCGGCATTGACCTTGAACAGAGCGCAAAAACGGTTAAAACAACGCGTTTTTGCGGTGCGGTTTTTTTAGGTTTGGGCGCGCTGTGCGGTGCGGTGACGGCATATGTTCCGCCGTTGTACGTTTTTGCGGCGGTTATAGCATTTTGCGGTGTCAGTGCGGTTTTGATAAACTTTAAAACGGGCATATACATCATAGCCGGACTTTTCCCGTTTCTGCCGACAATGGCGGTTGCGGGACTTATGCTCCTCACGTTTTTGTCAATGCTTTTAAAGCTTGCGTACGACGAAAATTTCAAATTTACAAAAACAAATCTTGACGTGTTTATTCTGCTTTTCGCACTTGTAATGTTCATTTCGTCGGTCACGTCGTTCGCACGAAACAGCAGTATGAAAATATTTATGGTTTACTCCGTTTTTATGATGGGATATTTTATCATCACAAACACGGTGAAAAACAAAAAAAGCCTGTATCTTATGTTTTCGATTATGACCGTTTCGGCGGTTCTGGTCGCGCTCTACGGCATTTATCAGCACATTTTCGGCTTTGCCGAAGGCACAACGTGGACGGACACCGAAATGTTTACAGATATACAAACAAGGGTTGTTTCGACGTTCGGTAACCCGAATGTTTTGGGCGAATATCTTCTTTTGATGATACCTGCCGTGTGCGCGTTTGTGTGGAACGCACCGAAAATCGGCAACCGCGTTGTAAACCTTTTGCCTCTCGGACTTTTGGGACTTTGTATGATTTTCACGTATTCGCGCGGAAACTGGCTCGGACTTATCGCGGCGGCGGTGATTTTCGTGTCGTTTTACGACAGAAAATTCATATGGCTCGGCATAATGCTTGTGCTCTTGTCACCGCTCTTTATGCCTCAAAGCATTGTAAACCGATTTCTTTCAATCGGTGACGTTTCGGACACCTCGACATCCTACCGCGTTTACATTTGGTTCGGTACAATAAAGATGCTCAAAGACTACTGGTTCTGCGGTATCGGCCCCGGCACAGAGGCGTTTAATATGATTTATCCGCATTATGCGTATGCGTCGATTGTCGCGCCTCATTCGCACAATTTGTATCTGCAAATTCTTGCTGAAAACGGAATTTTGGGGATTTTGGTGTTCCTTGCACTGCTGATTGTGCTTTTCAAAGACTCAATTTCGGCAATAACGGGCGCAAAAAAAAGCTATGCAAAAGCGTGCTGTACCGCGCTTACGGCAGGCTTGGCAGGCTATCTTGTGCAGGGCGTGTTCGACAACGTTTGGTATAACAACCGAATTGTTATGATGTTTTTTATGTTTCTTGCCCTTTTGGAATGTTCGGTTTTGATTTTGCGAAAGGGGGAGGCGAATGATTAAAGTTGTAAACGTCACCTCCGACGCGAATATCGGCGGTGCGGGAAAATGTATTCTCACATTTTTAAAGCATTACGACCGAAAAAAATACGATCTTACGGTGATTGTTCCGCCGAAAAGTCTGCTTATACCCGAAATAGAAGCGCTTGGCGGAAAATATATTGAGGTTGAGGGAATAAGCGATAAATCGCTTGATATAAACGGAATAAAGGCGCTCAAAAAAGCGTTTGCAAAGATTAAACCCGACATTGTTCACGCGCACGCAGTAATGAGCGCGCGCATTGCGGCAAAAATATCGGGCGCAAAAATCATCTACACGCGTCACAGCGTTTTTGAACCGCCGAAAAAGATTTCGCACGGCATAGGAAAGTTTATAAACGGTGCGGTGAATAATTTTTTTGCGGATAAAATTATCGCGGTAGCCGAGGCGGCAAAGGATAATCTCACAAAAACGGGAGTTTCCGAAAAGAAGATTACCGTCATAAAAAACGGCGTGGATTCTCTTAAACGGTATGATGCCGAAACGATTGCAAAAATTAAGTCAAACTACGGAATAAATGACGAATTTGTGCTGTCAATCGCGGCACGGCTCACCTATGTGAAAGGTCATAAATACATCTTGAAAGCCGTGAAAATGCTTGCGGACGACGGCGAAAACTTTAAGCTTATAATCGCAGGCACGGGTGAATATGAGGACGAAATCAAAAATGAAATCTCGGCGCTGAACCTCGAAAACAATGTTATTATGGCTGGGTTTGTCAAGGACGTTGAAGCGCTTAACAACATCACCGATTTAAACCTCAACTTTTCGTTCGGTACGGAGGCGACCAGCCTTTCGCTGCTGGAGGGAATGAGCCTCGGCATCCCGGCGGTTGTCAGCGATTTCGGCGGAAATCCGGGTGTTATCAGGGATAACGAAAACGGATTTTTGGTGCCGAGCAAGGATTATAAATCGCTTTATGAAAAAATTAAGCTTGCAATGGACGATAAAGAACTTTACAAGCGTCTTTGCGAGGGGAGCCGGCGCATTTTTGAAAGCGAATTTACCGCCGATAAGGTGACACGGCGCATAGAGAGCGTTTATGACGAGGTTATTTTGCAGAAGGAGAAACGAAAATGAAGAAAAAATTGAGCATAATTGATATACTTATCATTTTGATTGCCGTTGTATGCGCGGTTTTTGCAGTGAAATATTTTACCGCGAATTCAAAAAAGGCATATAACGTGCCCGAGGTTTCGTACGTTGTGGAATTAAAATCGCTTTCCGACGAGTATCTTGACGTTTTCAAAGAGGGTGACAAAATCACCGACGGCGTTAAGGGCGGTTATCTCGGAAGCGTTAAAAAAGTTGAGATAAAAGACAACGTTGAAACGCGCGAGGATGCCGAAAACGGCAGATTTGTGCAGTCGTCGTTTGAAAACCGCAAGGACGTGTATCTTACAATTTCGGGCGTGCCGACAACATATACCGACGACGAAATCCTTTTTGCGACACAGGAAATCAAAATCGGAAAACAGCTTCATATGAAGTCGAAAAACTATGTCGGACACGGCTACATCATTTCGGTAAACGACGGTAAATAAGGGGGCGGATTGAAAATGATAATTGATGAAAAAGGCAAAATATTCGGAAAAATTAACATTATCGACCTTTTAGCGGTTTTGATAATTGTTGTGTCGGTTGCCGCCGTTTGCTTTAAATTCGGCTTTTCCGCACACAAAAACGTCGGCTCGGCAGGCGACGAAATAACCTATGTTATGAAGATTAAGGCAATCCGCGATATATCTGCGGACGCGCTTAATATCGGCGACAGTCTTACCGAAAAGACCACAAAAAAGAAAATAGGCAAAATTATCGACAAAAGAGTTGAGCCGGCAAAAGAGGTTGTCAACAAGGCGGACGGAACGCTTACAGGCGAAGTTGAAATTCCCGAAAGGTATGACGTTTACATCACGGTGAAGGGAAGCGGAACGGCTAACGACACGGGATATTTTCTTGACGGAACGTATCAAATCGGCGTATTTTCGTCGGTTGTGTTCTCAAGCAGATACATCGAAACGACCGGCACGGTTACCGAAATAAAATAAATTTTTGAGGGTGGGGGCTATGGCAAAAAAAATAATATCACTCTTTACCGCTTTAATTATTTTGACATCCTTTAATGTTTGCAGTGCAAAAAACGCGGTCGATTCCATCATCGGCACCGACGCGCAGTTTGTCATTCTTGCGACGGTTACAAATATTTCGGACAACACGTTTGAGCTTACAAAGGGGTTTGCAATCCGCCAGAAAGAAAACGTGAACATTCCCGACACAATCACCGTTACAAAGTTTAAATACGGCTACTGCGTCGAGCATGCGGACAATTATAACAATCCGCAAATGGGGGATAATATAATCGTTGCGCTCGATTATTCGGGCGGTGCGTATCATATAAACTCCGACGCGTTTATGGTGGACAATGTTTCGGCAGGCGCAAAGGTGAAAGTGCCCGAGGAAATTAAGAATTACGACTGCATAAATGAGCTTTTGGCGCTCGGATATTACATACATTCGGGCGGTGAGCGCACCGAATACGAATATTCCAACAACTTGGTTTATGCAATCGGCAGCGGCGGAGAAAAGTTTGAAATCAACCGCCGTGCGGACGATTATGTAGTGTATTTCAACAAAAATAAAACTGATTTGGCAGATAAACCGCAGGTTCCCGAAAGTCCGCGCAATGTGTCCAAAATTATTATTCTGTTCCTTTTGTTCGGCGTGATATTCGGAATTTTGTGCGTTGTGTCCGCAAATTACATTCTATCAAGAAAGGACGGCTGATTTCGTGATAGTTAAAGAAAAAACGATTGAAACAACCCATATTTTTAAAGGCAGAATTATAGATGTCAGCGTTGACACGGTGGTGCTCCCCGACGGCAAAAAAGCTTCGCGCGAGCTGGTGCGCCACCCCGGCGGTGTGTGCGTTGTGGCATACGACGGCGATAATATTTATCTTGTAAAGCAGTACCGCAAGCCGTATGACGAGGTTGTGACCGAGCTTCCGGCAGGCAAGCTTGAATACGGTGAAGACCCGCTTGAATGCGGTAAACGCGAGCTGTTGGAGGAGGCCGGAATGACCGCCGAAAATTTTGAGAGTCTGGGAAAATTCTATTCGTCGCCCGGATTTTGCAGCGAAACGATTTATGCGTATCTTGCGACGGGTCTTAAAAAGTTCGGTCAGCATCTTGACGAGGACGAATATCTTGACGTTATCAAGGTTAAGTTTGACGATGCGGTGAAAATGGTTATGAACGGCGAAATATGCGACGGAAAATCCGTTTCGGCAATTTTAAAATCCGCGTTTGTTTTGAGAAATAAAATTTAAGATGAATATGTCCGTAGGTGACGGACAATAAAAAACGGGACGATGCCCGCATCGTCCCGTTTTTACGTTTCATACGTTCTTATAATATTTCCCGCCACCTCACGGCGCGGAATTCTCAAATCCATTGCCTGTTTTTCTATGTAATAATGCGCGTCTTTTTCACTTAAATTGAGCTTTTCCATAAGTAACCATTTTGCGCGGTTGACAACGCGTATATCCGCCATTTTTTCTTTCAGCGACTTGGTTTTTTCCTCTATTTTTCTAAGCTTTTTGTTGTATGCAGACACAAGCTTTAACGCACTGTAAAAATAATGCGCCGAAAGCGGTTTTGACAGCGTGAACACGCCGTTGTCCTCCACTTTGTAGGCAACCTGTGAAAAAACGTCGTTTTTCACCATAAGCAAAATTCCCATATTCGTTTCGGACATATCAAGCGCGAGCATTATGCCGAAATCGTCGGGGAGCGGTGTGTTGATGATAAGAATATCCGCACCGTTATCCGCAAGCATACGCTTTGCCTCGCCGGCGCTTTTCGCGCGCACGGCAGGCATAAATTCGCTGACGGGAAGAAGATTTGCTATATATTCAAACGCTTTGTCCGCGCCCGACGCAACAACAACCCTTAATTTTTCTTTTTCAGGTTTCATATTCGCCCCTCCGAAAAGAATTATTTAATGTGCGACTGTGCGAATAAATCCGCAAAGCCCTCGGGCAGATATTTTGCCACAAAGGCGCTGTTTTTCGCCTCGGCATAAGCCTCGGCAAAGTTTTGCGGAAGGGTTCTGTAATTTTTAAGCGCGTCGGCGTCGGCTTGATAAAGGTTTATATTTGCCGGATACGGCGGCTGCATATTGTTGTCTATACCGTCAATTCCGGCGTAAATTATGAGCGCATATGCAAGATACGGATTTGCCATCGGGTCGGGCGAACGAAGCTCAATACGCTCAAAATCGCCTTTTGCGGCAGGTATTCTTATAAGCTGTGAGCGGTTTTCGTGCGACCACGTGATGTATTTGGGCGCTTTTAATTCGCCGAAACGCTCATACGATGTTTCGCACGGGTTTAAAAACATTGTAATTTCGCTGATATGCTCCATAATTCCTGCCATAAACGGCGCGTTTCTGTCTTTGCCGTCGGTGCATTTTACCGAAATGTTTATGTGCATACCGTTTCCGCTTTTTCCCTTTATGGGCTTGGGCATAAACGACGCATAAAGTCCGTTGTGCGCCGCCGCGGCTTTTACAACGGTGATAAAATTCATTGCGTTGTCCGCAGCCGACATTGCGTCGCTGTAACGGAAGTCGATTTCGTTCTGACCGGGACCCTCCTCGTGGTGCGAGCTTTCGGGCAAAATTCCCATTTCAAGAAGTGTAAGGCAGATTTCGCGTCTTATATTCTCGCCCTTGTCCTCGGGCGCAACGTCCATATATCCGGCGGTGTCGAACGGTATTCCCGTGGGTTCGCCGTCGTCGTCGGTTTTGAAAAGATAAAACTCAAATTCCGAGCCGAAATTCACGGTAATTCCCTTACTCTTTGCGTATTCCGCTGCCTTTTTGAGTATGTGGCGCGAATCGTTTTCAAACGGTGTGCCGTCGGGATATTTAATATCGCAGAACATACGCACAACCTTGCCCTGTGACGGACGCCACGGCAAAATATTTATTGTCGACGGAATGGGAAAAAGCAAAAGGTCGGACTTTATTCCGCAGTTAAAGCCGAGAACCGCGGACGCGTCAAACGAAATGCCGTCCTCAAACGCGCGTTTTAACGAGTCGGGCATAATGGAAATGTTTTTCTGATTTCCGAAAATGTCGCAGAACGCAAGACGTATAAACTTAACGTCCTCGTCGTTTATAAACTCCAAAACATCTTCATAAGAATAGGTATACATAAGATTTTCAGCTCCTTTGAAAAGCAAAAAATTTAGCCTTTGTTTGATTTTAACAGTATATCACACCGCGAATTTGTTGTCAATAATTCAATTTGCACAAAACGTCAAAAAAATTAAATTAACACTTGACATATTTCGTTTTCGGTGCTATACTTTACCCATAAAGCGACAAGGACGCCGCAGACAGGGAAAAAATGTCTGTGGCATTTTTTGTTTTTACATAGGAATTTAAAGCGACAAGGAAGTCACTTAAGGAGTTTATCCTTAATACCCTTGCCGCTTTTTTTATTAAGAAAAGGGGTAGATATTATGAACACAGTTTCAAGCGAATTTGGCTCAATGGTATTTGATGACGCGGTTATGCAGGCACGTTTACCCAAGGAAACATACAAAGCGCTCAGAAATACCATTAAAAACGGAAAACATCTTGATTTGTCGGTTGCAACGGTTGTTGCAAACGCGATGAAGGACTGGGCGGTTGAAAAGGGCGCAACACATTTCACGCATTGGTTCCAGCCTATGACGGGTGTTACAGCCGAGAAACACGACAGTTTTATTTCACCCAGAGATAACGGCAAGGTTATTATGGAATTTTCGGGAAAAGAGCTTATTCAGGGCGAGCCTGACGCATCGTCTTTCCCGTCGGGCGGACTCCGCGCAACCTTTGAGGCGAGAGGCTACACCGCGTGGGACGCTACATCTTATGCATTTATTAAAGACAATATCTTGTGCATACCCACAGTTTTCTGCTCATACGGCGGTGAGGCGCTCGACCAGAAAACAGCGCTCCTTCGTTCTATGGAGGCAATTAACAAACAGGCTTTGAGAGTTCTTAAACTTTTCGGCAACGAGGACGTTAAATCGGTTAAAACAACGGTAGGACCCGAACAGGAATATTTCCTTGTTGACAAGGCGCTTTACGACCAGAGAAAAGATTTGATTTACACAGGCAGAACGCTCTTCGGCGCACGTCCCCCGAAAGGACAGGAGCTTGACGACCACTACTTCGGCGCAATCAAACCGAGAGTTGCGGAGTTTATGAAAGAGCTTAACACCGAGCTTTGGAAACTCGGAATTTTGGCAAAAACAGAGCATAACGAGGTTGCGCCGGCACAGCACGAGCTTGCACCGATTTTCACAACCTCCAATATTGCGGCTGACCACAACCAGCTTACGATGGAAATTATGCAGAAAGTCGCAAAGAAACACGATATGGTTTGCCTGCTCCACGAAAAACCGTTCGCCGGTGTAAACGGAAGCGGAAAACACAACAACTGGTCGATTTCCACCGACACGGGTGCAAACCTTTTGGAACCCGGTGCAACGCCTTACGAAAATGCGCAGTTCCTGCTCTTCCTTGCGGCGGTTATCAAATCGGTTGACGAATATCAGGACCTTTTGAGAATTTCGGTTGCAAGCGCAGGCAACGACCACCGTCTCGGTGCAAACGAGGCGCCCCCGGCGATTGTTTCAATGTTCCTCGGCACCGACCTTTCGGAAATCCTCGACGCAATCGTAAACGACACAGCTTATGACTCGAAAGAAAAAGAGATTATGCGAATAGGCGTTCACACGCTCCCGAAATTCCCGAAAGATACCACCGACAGAAACAGAACAAGCCCGTTTGCATTTACGGGTAACAAATTTGAGTTCCGTATGCTCGGTTCTGCGTCGTCAATATCGTGCGCAAACACGGTTTTGAACACTGCGGTTGCAGAAACGCTCAAAGAATTTGCAGATTATCTTGAGGGCAGGGACGATTTTGAAAAAGCGCTCCACGACCTTATCAAAGATACAATCAAGGCGCACAAACGCATCATCTTCAACGGCGACGGCTACGACGACAAGTGGGTTAAAGAGGCAGAGTCGCGCGGACTTTTGAACCTTAAAACCACACCCGAGGCGCTCGCACATTTGCTTGACGAAAAGAACATCAGGCTTTTTGAGAGCCACAAGGTTTACAGCAAGGCGGAGCTTACCGCACGTTATGAAGTGCTTAACGAAAGTTACGGCAAGATTATCAACATTGAGGCGCTTACAATGCTTGATATGGCGAGAAAAGACATTCTCCCCGCAATGAGCGAATTTGCAAAGAAACTTTCAAAATCGGCGCTCGAAAAGAAAGAGTTTGTTGCCGATGTTGATTTGACATATGAAAAAGAAACGGTTAAAAAGCTCGGCGATATGACAAAAGAAGCTTACAAACACGTTTTGAAACTGGAGGAGGATTTGAGTGCGGCAAAAGACATCACCTCCGCACCCGAATACGCAATGTACTGCAAGGATAAAATCCTTCCCGATATGGCGGCGCTCCGCATAAGCGTTGACAGTGCAGAGGCTATTTCCTCCAAGAAAGATTGGCCTTATCCTTCCTACGGCGAGCTTTTGTTCGGTGTAAGATAAGGCAAAAAGCAGAGAAAAAATAATAAATTATGATAAGCCGAACCGTTACGTTCGGCTTGTCTCGGCATAAACGGCAAGCCGTTAAAATGTGCTTTAATACATTCAAGGAGGATTTAGCTATGTGTTCTGTTATGGGCTGCTTTGACGAAAAAATTTCCGAGAAGGATTTTATAAACGGGTTTGAAAGAACAAAATCACGAGGTCCCGATATGTCAAAAGTAGAAAATTACAACGGCGCAAGACTCGGTTTTCACCGTCTTGCAATTATGGGACTGACAAAAGAGGGTATGCAGCCTTTTAATTTTGATAACGCACATCTTGTATGCAACGGCGAAATATATTTGTTCCGTCCGCTCAAAGAGGAGCTTATTAAAAAGGGCTATAAATTCAAAAGCGACTCGGACTGCGAAATTCTTCTTCCGTTGTATAAAGAATACGGCACCGATATGTTTAAAATGCTGGATGCGGAATTTGCTCTCATCATTTACGACGAAAAAGACAAAAGCGTTGTTGCCGCGCGTGATCCGTTCGGCATAAGACCGCTTTTCTACGGATACACCGAAAACGGCAAAATCATATTTGCGTCTGAGGCGAAAAACCTTGTAAAGCTTTGCAAAAAGGTTATTCCGTTTCCGCCGGGATATTATTATAAGGACGGAAAATTTGTGTGCTACCGCGACATTTCAAAGGTTGACAAATTTTCGGATGATGACGTTGAAACCGCGTGCAAAAAGATAAGAGAAAAACTTATAAGCGGTATTAAAAAACGTCTTGACGCGGACGCACCGGTTGGATTTTTGCTTTCGGGCGGTCTTGATTCGTCGCTGGTATGTTCGGTTGCGGCGTCGCTTTCTGATAAACCGATTAAAACCTTTGCAATCGGTATGGACAAAGACGCGATTGACTTAAAATACGCAAAAGAGGTTGCGGACTACATCGGTGCGGAGCATACCGAGGTTATCATTTCGCGTGATGACGTTATAAAGGCACTTCCCGAGGTTGTAAAACTTTTGGGAACATACGACATCACCACAATAAGAGCGTCAATCGGTATGTATCTTGTGTGCAAATACATTCACGAAAACACCGATTTGCGCGTGCTTTTGACAGGTGAAATTTCGGACGAGCTTTTCGGCTACAAATACACCGATTTTGCACCGTCGCCCGAGGAATTTCAGAAAGAGGCGGAAAAAAGGGTGTCCGAACTTTATATGTATGACGTTCTGCGTGCGGACAGATGTATTTCGGTAAACTCGCTTGAGGCGCGCGTTCCGTTCGGCGACCTTGATTTTGCGTCGTATGTTATGAGCATAAAACCCGAAATTAAGATGAATACTTATAACAAAGGAAAATATCTTCTCCGTCACGCTTTTGAGGGCGACTATCTGCCGTATGACATTCTGATGCGTGAAAAGGCGGCGTTTTCGGACGCGGTAGGTCATTCTATGGTAGACGATTTGAAAGAATACGCAAACGATATGTATACCGACACCGAATATGCAAAGCTTCGCGAAAGATACACTTTTGCAAAGCCGTTTACAAAAGAGTCGCTTTTGTACCGCGAACTTTTCGAGGAATATTATGAAGGTCAGGCGGAAATGGTTAAAGATTTCTGGATGCCCAATAAAGAGTGGGAGGGCTGTAAGGTTGACGACCCGTCGGCAAGGGTGTTGTCAAACTACGGCGACAGCGGAAAATAAAGAGGAAGGAGTAACCGTATTATGGATAATAACGGGAATAATAAGAGCTTATATAAACCTTCGTTTGAACACGACGCGTGCGGTATCGGCGCGGTTGTGAGTATAGATAACAAAGCGTCACACAAAATTGTTGAGGACGCACTTCTGATTGTTGAAAAGCTTGAGCACCGCGCCGGCAAAGACTTTGCCGGCGAAATCGGCGACGGCGTGGGCATTATGCTTCACGTTTCGCACAAATTCTTTAAAAAGACGGGCAAAAAGCTCGGCATAGATTTGGGCGGCGAGGGCGACTACGGCGTGGGAATGTTTTTCTTTCCGCGCAACGCGCTTTTGCGCAAACAGGCGCAGAAAATGTTTGAGGTAATATGCAAAAAGGAAAACGTTGAATTTTTAGCCTGGAAAGAGGCAGAGGTTGACGCGTCGGTACTTGCGGAAAACGCGAAAAAAGATATGCCGTATATTGCGCAGTGCTTTATAAAACGTCCCGAAAATGTGGAAAAAGGCCTTGATTTTGACAGAAAATTATACATTGTAAGACGTCTTTTCGAGCAAAGCGTGGAAAACACGTATGTTGCGTCGCTTTCGTCGAGGACTATAGTTTACAAAGGTATGTTTCTGGTAAATCAGCTCCGCAAATTCTATATGGATTTGCAGGATAAAGACTACGAAAGCGCCGTTGCAATGGTACATTCGAGATTTTCCACAAACACGTTCCCGAGCTGGGAAAGAGCGCACCCGAACAGATTTATTCTGCACAACGGCGAGATTAACACAATCCGCGGAAATGCCGACAGAATGGCGGCGCGCGAGGAAACAATGCAGTCGGAAGTATTAAAAGACGATATGGACAAAATTCTGCCCGTTATAAGCAAAGAAGGTTCCGACTCGGCTATGCTTGACAACGTTCTGGAATTTTTGGTTATGAGCGGTATGCCTCTTCCTCTTGCGGTTATGATAACAATTCCCGAACCGTGGAAAAACGACGAAAATATAAGCCGTGAAAAACGCGACTTATACAGATATTACGCTACAATGATGGAGCCGTGGGACGGTCCTGCGGCGATACTTTTCACCGACGGCGACGTTATGGGCGCTTGTCTTGACAGAAACGGACTCCGCCCTGCAAGATATTACATCACAAAGGACAACAGACTTATTTTGTCGTCCGAGGTGGGCGTTCTCGACATTCCGAGCGATGAAATTCTGGTAAAATCGCGCTTGAAACCGGGCAAAATGCTCCTTGTTGATATGAAAAACAAGCGCATTGTGTCGGACGAGGAATGTAAGGAATATTACGCGAAAAGAAAGCCGTACGGCGAGTATCTCGATGCGTGCCTTGCAACGCTGGAGTCGCTCCCCGTTCCCAATGAAAAACCCCAGCACTATTCCGACGACGAAAGAGCGCGTCTTTACAAGGCTTTCGGCTACACCTACGAGGACATCACGGGCGCAATTCTGCCTATGGCGAAAAACGGCGCAGAGCCGATTGTTTCAATGGGTATCGACACTCCGCTTGCGGTTTTGTCGAAAAACCACCCTCCGCTGTTTAACTATTTCAAACAGCTTTTTGCACAGGTTACAAATCCGCCGATAGATGCTTTGAGAGAAAAAATCGTTACCGATACAACCGTTTACGTCGGCTCGGACGGAAATATTCTGGACGACAAAGCGGAAAACTGCCGTGTGCTTAAAATTGCAAATCCCATTCTCACCGACGTTGACCTTATGAAGATAAGAAACATCAAAAAAGAAGGATTTAAAACCGAAACGGTTTCTATTTTATATTATAAAAACACGTCGCTCAAAAAAGCTTTGGACAAGCTTTTTGTAGAGTGCGACAAGGCATACAGAGGCGGTGCGAACATCATAATTCTGTCCGACCGCGGAGTTGACGAAAACCACGTTGCAATACCGTCACTTCTTGCGTTGTCGGCAATGGAGCAGTATCTTATAAAAACCAAAAAACGCACCGCGGTGTCAATCATTCTCGAAAGCGGCGAGCCGAGAGATGTTCACCATTTTGCGCTTTTGCTGGGCTACGGCGCGAGGGCGGTAAATCCTTATCTTGCGCAGGAGTGCATTGCAAATCTTATTGACGAAAACCGTCTTAACAAAGACTATCACACCGCGATTGCCGACTACAACACCGCAATTTTGAACGGCATTGTCAAAATCGCGTCGAAAATGGGTATTTCAACCTTGCAGTCGTATCAGTCGGCGCAGATTTTTGAGGCAATAGGCATAAATCACAATGTTATAGACGAATATTTCACCAACACCGTCAGCGAGGTTGAGGGTGTGGGACTTAAAGAAATCGGCGCGGACGTTGAATGGCGCCACAACAGAGCGTTTGACCCATTGGGACTTGGCACCGACGAAATTCTGGACAGTGTCGGCGCGCATAAAATGCGCAGCGGCGAGGACAAAGAGGACCATTTGTATAACCCCGAAACCATTATCGCACTGCGCGAGGCAACGCAAAAGGGTTCGTACAAACGGTTTAAAGAATACACCGCAATGGTGGACGACGAAACACGTCCGCACACTCTGCGCGGACTTTTGGATTTTGCGTTTGACGAAAAAGACGCAATTCCGATAGACGAGGTTGAAAGCGCAAGCGAAATTGTGAAACGTTTCAAAACGGGCGCAATGTCGTACGGTTCAATCTCAAAAGAGGCGCACACCTGTATGGCGGTTGCTATGAACAGGCTCGGCGGAAAATCAAATTCCGGTGAGGGCGGTGAGGACCCGGCGCGTTACAACACCGAGGAAAACAGCGCAATCAAGCAGGTCGCGTCAGGAAGGTTTGGTGTTACGAGCGAATATTTGGTGAGCGCGAAGGAAATTCAGATTAAAATGGCACAGGGCGCAAAACCGGGTGAGGGCGGACATCTTCCGGGCAAAAAAGTTTATCCCGAAATTGCAAAAAACAGATATTCAACCCCCGGCGTGTCGCTTATTTCGCCTCCGCCTCATCACGATATTTACTCCATTGAGGACTTGGCACAGCTTATTTACGATCTCAAAAATGCAAACAAAAACGCCGATATTTCGGTTAAACTTGTTTCCGAGGCAGGCGTGGGAACGGTTGCAACGGGTGTTGCAAAAGCCGGTGCGGGCGTAATTCTCATTTCGGGTTATGACGGCGGTACGGGCGCGGCACCGCAAAGCTCGGTGCACAATGCCGGACTTCCGTGGGAACTCGGACTTGCCGAAACGCATCAGACGCTTGTTAAAAACAACCTCCGTTCGCGCGTACGTCTTGAAACGGACGGCAAGCTTATGAGCGGCCGCGACGTTGCAATCGCGTGTATCCTCGGCGCCGAAGAATTCGGTTTTGCCACTGCTCCGCTGGTAACAATGGGATGTGTTATGATGAGAGTGTGCAACCTCGACACCTGCCCCGTGGGAATTGCAACGCAGAACCCGACGCTCCGCAAAAGATTTTGCGGACGAAGCGAGTATGTTATGAACTTTATGATGTTCATAGCCGAGGAACTGCGCGAAATTATGGCAAAACTCGGCATACGCACGGTGAGCGAGCTTGTCGGCAGAACAGACAAACTGCGCGTTAGAAAAAACAGCATTGCAAAGAACGTTACAAAGCTTGATTTGTCGTCGGTAATCGGCGAAACACAGAACATTCACTATGTGAAAGGCGACGAATTTGACTTTAAGCTTAAAGATACTATAGACGAAAAAGTGCTTATTCCGAAGTTTAAAAAAGCGTTTGACAAAAAGGAAAGATGCGAAATAAACGTTGATATTTCAAGCACAAACCGAAGTTTTGCAACAAATTTGGGTTCGGAAATCACCAAAAAATTCAAAAACACGCTTGAAAACGATACCTACAAGGTTAACTGTTTCGGCGGCGGCGGTCAGTCGTTCGGCGCGTTTATCCCGAAAGGCCTGACGCTTAATCTTAAGGGCGACAGCAACGACTATTTCGGAAAAGGTCTGTCGGGCGGTAAACTGGTTGTTTCTCCCGACGATAAAAGCACTTTTGACGCGTCGGAAAACATCATCATCGGAAATGTTGCGCTCTACGGTGCGACAAGCGGTGAGGCTTATATAAACGGTATCGCCGGCGAGAGATTTTGCGTGAGAAATTCGGGCGCAACTGCGGTCTGCGAGGGCTGCGGCGACCACGGCTGTGAATATATGACGGGCGGACGTGTGGCGGTTCTCGGCAAAACGGGCAAAAACTTTGCCGCAGGTATGAGCGGAGGCATTGCATACGTTCTGGACGAAAACCACGATTTCTATCTGCGCCTTAACAAAGGTATGGTTATAATGAGCGGTGTCGCCGAAAAGAGCGATATTGAAACGCTCAAAACTATGCTTGAGGCACACGTTAAAGAAACAAATTCAAAACGCGGAAAAGAAATTCTTGATAATTTTGAAAAATATCTGCCTTTGTTTAAGAAAATCATACCGACCGATTATCAGAAAATGCTCAAATGCACCGCACGTTTTGAGGAAAAGGGTATGAGCCGTAAGGAAGCCGAGCTTGAGGCATTTTACGAAATGTCGAGATAGGAGGATTAAAAGATGGGAAAACCAACGGGTTTTTTGGAATATGAAAGACATTCAAACCATTCTGTACCGCCGAAGGACAGAGTTAAAAATTTTGACGAGTTTCATCCGCCCTTAAACGACGAGGAGCGCAAAAAGCAGGGCGCAAGATGTATGAACTGCGGTGTGCCGTTTTGTCAGTCGGGTATGAAGCTGGACGGCTTTGTTACGGGTTGTCCTCTGCACAATCTTATTCCGGAGTGGAACGACGAAATTTACAACGGCAATATGCACGAGGCGTATTTAAGGCTTATTAAAACCAACAATTTCCCCGAATTTACTGGCAGAGTTTGTCCTGCGCTGTGCGAGGCGGCGTGCACTTGCGCTATGAACGGCTATGCCGTGACGGTTCGCGAAAACGAACTTTACACCATAGAAAATGCGTTTGCAAACGGATTTGTAAAACCCAAGAAAAAGGGTGTGCCGAGCGGTAAAAAAATTGCCGTTATCGGCGCGGGCCCGGCAGGTCTTGCCGCGGCGGATACGTTAAATATGCGCGGTCATTCGGTGACGGTTTTCGAGCGCGAGAAAAAAATCGGCGGACTTTTGATGTACGGCATACCGAATATGAAGCTTGACAAAAGCGTTATCGCGCGCCGTGAGGATATTATGCGCAAAGAGGGTGTGGAGTTTAAAACGGGCATTGACATCGGCAAGGATGTTAACGCGAAAGAAATTTTAAAAGAGTTTGACGCGGTTATCATTGCCTGCGGTTCAAAGACCGCGCGCGACATAAAAGCCGAGGGACGCGACGCAAAAGGCATTTATTTTGCGGTGGATTATCTTTCGGAGGCAACGCGTTTTGTGACGGGCGAAACCGACAAGCTCGGCATTGACGCAAGGGGCAAAAATGTTGTTATCGTCGGCGGCGGCGACACGGGCAACGACTGTGTGGGAACTGCAATAAGACAGGGCTGTAAGTCGGTTGTTCAGCTTGAAATGATGGAAAAACTCCCCGACGCGCGCCCCGTGGGCAACGAGTGGCCGAGATGGCCCAAGGTTTGCAAAACCGATTACGGTCAGGAGGAGGCGCTCGCGGTATTCGGCAGCGACCCGAGAATTTACAAAACCACCGTAAAAGAATTTATAAAAGACGAAAAAGGTGCGTTAAAAGCAGTTAAAACCGTGCTTTTGGAGAAAAAAGAGGACGAAAAAACGGGCAGATTTGTGATGAGCGAGGTTAAGGACAGCGAAAAAATTCTCCCGTGCGAGCTTCTTCTCATCGCGGCAGGATTTGTCGGCGCGGAGGATTATGTCACAAAAGCGTTTAACGTTAAAAAAGGAAACCGCGGAAATATCGACGCGAATGACGAGGAGTATAAAGCGGACGGCAAAATTTTTGCCGCAGGCGATTGCAGACGCGGTCAGTCGCTCGTTGTGTGGGCGATTGCCGAGGGCAGAGAGTGCGCCAAGGCGGTTGATAAATATTTGATAGAAATTGAAAATATGTAGAAAATTTAACGGAACCGAAAATTAACCCGAATAAGACGGGACAATGCGGGCATCGTCCCGTTCGGCACGGTAAGATCATAAAGCAAAAAAGCCTTGAATTATCAAGGCTTTTTGTGTTATGGTTTTTAAAATATTTTTTATAAAATATCGTTTTTAATCAAATCTTCATATGTTTCGCGTTTAACTTTAAGGCTTGCTTTGCCGTTTTTCACAAACACCATTGCAGGACGGCAAAGACGGTTATAATTGCTCGCCATAGAATAGTTATACGCGCCGGTTGACATAACGGCAACTATATCACCCGAATTTATTTTCGGCATTTTTGCGTCTTTAATGATAATATCGCCCGACTCACAGCACTTTCCGCAGATTGTCACAACCTCGTCCGCAGTTTCGTTCGCCCTGTTTGCAATCGCCGCGTCGTATTCCGCGCCGTAGAGGATATATCTCGGGTTGTCGCCCATTCCTCCGTCCACCGAAACGTATTTGCGGACATTTTTAATATCTTTCACCGTGCCTGCGGTGTAGAGCGTAATGCCTGCGTCGCCGACGAGTGAACGTCCCGGTTCCATAAGGATAAACGGCATTTTAATGTTTCTTTCCGCGCACTCGGTTTTTATGACTTTCGACACTTCCTCAATATATTTTTCATACTCGGGCGGTGTGTCGCTTTCGATATATTTTATGCCGAAACCGCCTCCGAGATTAAGCTCGGAAATTTCAACGCCAAGTTCATTTTTAATTTTTTCGGCAAATTCAATCATAATTTTTGCCGCAAGCTTAAACGGCTCAAGCGAGAAAATCTGCGAGCCGATATGGCAGTGCAGACCGGCAATTTCAAGGTTTTTAAGCGATTTTGCGTATTTTACAATTTCAAAAGCCTCTCCGTTTTCTATCGCAACACCGAATTTCGAGTCTATCTGACCTGTTGAAATAAATTCGTGCGTGTGTGCGTCAACACCCGGTTTTATGCGGAAAAGCACCTTTGCGGTTTTGCCTTTTTTCTCGCATATTTCGTTTACGATGTCAAGTTCTCTTGCGTTGTCGGCAACAATTCTGCCGACGTTCTCGCCGATTGCAAATTCCAGTTCATCATAGGTTTTGTTGTTGCCGTGAAAATAAATTTTCTCACTGTCAAAGCCCGATTTCAATGCGGTGTATAACTCTCCGCCGGACACAACGTCCGCGCCGAGTCCCTCCTCTGACGCGATTTTATACATATACATCGTCGAAAGCGCCTTTGACGCGTAGAGAATAAGTCCGTTTCCGCTGTAAAACGAATTGAGCGAGTTTTTGTATGCGCGCATTGCCGTGCGGATATGCTCTTCGTCCATAACATACAGCGGTGTGCCGTATTCTTTCGCCAAATCCACCGTGTCACAGCCGCCGATTACAAGATGATTTTTTTCGTTGACAGATAAATTTTTCGGTATAAACATTTTTGTTGCCGTCCTTCCCGTATTTGCTTTTATTTTCACCGTTTTACCGTATTACAAACTAAAAATTTATGATAATTTGAGGCATAAAACACTGCCGTCAAGATAAAGCACAACGCTGTGCGCGCCCTTTTTAAACGCAACTTCGTCTTCGGGCACCGACGGGTCGTCAAGGCAGATAAATCCGTTGTTTTTCATAAGCGTGATGTATTTTGCAACCTGCTCGAGATAAATTTTTTCGCCGTCGTATTTGTAAATCATTCCGTCATCGCATTTTTCTGCGCCTATTCTTTTAACGTCCACCGTGTTTTCCAGCATAGGAACTTCAATTTCAAAGTCGTATTTATACGGAACAAATTCAAAATCTTTCATATTTTTGCTCGGAATTGTAATGTTTGCAACGCGCTTTTCGCCGTCCCACGCAACGCTCGCAAGCTCTTTTAACGCACTTACGTAAATAACCGTGTAGCCGTTTATGTTAAAGCTTTCGGTTTTTTTGCCGTTTACATATGTCACAATATCGGTATCCGACGCTGCGGAAACAACTTTTCCCGCGTCCGATTTGTCAAAGCGGTAAACGGCGTCGTCTGTGCCGGAAATCTGCTTGTCCGACAGCGTGATGTCAACGCGTCTTTCGTTTGCGTTCCATTCAACGTTAAACCCGTAATTTTTGAGCGCCGACGCGTACACCGCGGTTTGATTGTTTAGGTTGTACGTTGAAATCGGGTAGTTGTTTATGTACGCGCAAATATCGGTGGTGCGCACCTCGTTTTGTGCATACACCGCCGTTGATATTAAAAACACAAATATTAAAACCGAAAAAAACTTTTTCATCAAAACCGCTCCTTTGTATACATTATATACGTAAAATAACGGCTTGTCAATTATTTAGGAAAATCGTCATAATTTTGAAAAATTTGAAAATAATAATAGCATAAATTTATAAAAACGGAGTGGTAAAAATGTGCAAATGTTTAAAGGCGGTAAAAATAGCGGCGTTTATGATGATTGCGGTGTCGGCGGTAAAAACCGCGGTGCAAATTGCAAAGTCGGTGCCGGTGATTTTAACCGCGTCAAAGGTGATAAAGAAAATCGGCTGAATTTAATAGAAATTTCTTTGCGGACGGACATTTTTTGTCCGTTCTTTTTTTGCACAAATTTTGGAATTTCACATAATATATATTAAAAATGTGTGCGTAAAAGGGGATTGTCAAAATGAAAAATATTTTGATTTTGGGCGGAGATATGCGGTTTATAACGGTTGCAAATCTTCTTCGCGGTGACGGCTTTGACGTGTCGGTGTACGGCTTTAAAAAAAGTGCGTCGTTTTTGCCCGATATTGATTTTCCGTCCAATTTAAACGAGGCGGTTGAAAGGTGCGATGCGGTTTTGACTCCGCTTCCCGTCACCAAGGACCAAATAACCGTTTTTGCGCCGTTTGCAACAAACGAAATATATCTCGACGAGGTTTTGAGTTTAATGGAAAATAAGCCGTTTTTGTGCGGTATGGCGAGCGAAGAGCTAAAAAAAAGCGCGCGAAAATGGGGTGCGCATTTGATAGATTATTTTGAGAGCGAATATCTCACCGTGTCGAACTGTGTGCCCACAACCGAGGGAGCAGTAAGCATTGCCATAGAAAACACGCCGTTTACAATTTTCGGCTCAAATGCTTTGGTTTTGGGGTTCGGCAGAGTGGGACGCCATCTTTCAAAAACGCTTCAGGCGCTCGGCGCCGATACCTATGTTGAGGCGCGCAAAGAGGCAGACCTTGCTTGGATTGACGCGCTCGGCTACAAAAAAGTTCCGCTTGCAAAACTTGATAACTGTATACAAAATTTTGATATAATTTTCAACACCGTTCCGAGCATAATTTTGGACGCACCGCGCCTTGAAAAACTAAAAAAAGGGTGCGTTATCATTGACCTTGCATCTTATCCTTACGGCGCGGACGTTAATTTCTGCCGCGAAAATAAGATTAAATATATTCTTGCAAGCTCTCTGCCGGGCAAATTCGCTCCGCAGTACGCAGGAAAAATAATAAAGGAAACTGTTTGCAATCTTCTTTTTGAGGAGGTGTTTAAAAGTGAAATTTGAAAACCTTACCGTCGGATTTGCCGTGACAGGTTCGTTCTGCACGCTGAAAAAAACAGTTGCGCATATCCGCGATTTAACCGAAAACGGCGCGGATGTAATACCGATTATGAGTGAAATCACATATAACACCGACACGCGGTTCGGCAAAGCGGAGGACTTTATTTCGGAGATAAAAAGCATTACGGGAAACGAAATTATCACTTCAATAAAAGGCGCCGAGCCGATAGGTCCGAAAAATATTCTGGACGCTTTAATCATTGCGCCGTGCACGGGAAACACGCTTTCAAAAATCGCGCTCGGTATGACCGACTCGTGCGTTGCAATGGCGGCAAAGGCAAATTTAAGAAACGAAAATCCGCTTGTCATTGCGGTGTCCACAAATGACGGACTGGGCGCAAGTGCACAGAATATTGCGCATCTTATGAACGCGAAAAACGTTTATTTTGTGCCGTTCGGGCAGGACGACGCGGTGAAAAAGCCCAATTCGCTTGTTGCCGATATGTCGAAAATTGCCGATACGCTTGATTTTGCGCTTTCGGGCAGACAAATTCAGCCGATTTTAAAAGTATAAAAATAAACGGAACGGCAATTAGTCCCACCCCGATAAGGAAACATTGGTTTTGAAATCCGTATTTTAAGTTTATACGTCGTCAAAAAGACACCGTATACGTCAGTATTACGTTGTCTTTTTTTCTTGTCTAAAGCTTAAACTACAATTTTCAAAACTGCTTTGCACCCTGAAAACAAAATTTTTTGACGAAGTTCAAGGCAAAAAAGCGAGTAATCCTGTCGGATTTCGAGCTTTTTTAACGCAGAAATTCGCAAAAAAGATGTTTAACAGGGCAATGCTTCCTTACCGGGGTGGGGCTTTTTTGCCGTTCCGTTTTAAATTTAATTAAGTTTTTTTCCGCATTTCTGGCAGAAATTCGAGTCGGGTGCATTTTCAAATCCGCATTCGCACACCTTTTTTGCCGTGTTCTGCTCGCCCTGCTCCTGTGCCCTTATTTCGTCAAGACGTCTTTTGTGCGCCTTAATTTCGTTAATTTTCTGCGTAATCCCGTCGCAGTCCGTCTTAACCGCGTCGGGAACTTCCGCGCCCGTCATATACATATTGTAAATTTTCACGCCGATTTCCTGCGCGATTTTAAGTTTTTGCTCTTTACATTCGTTTATCGCGCCGTCAAGCCGCGATTTCTCCAAGAGCTCCTTTGAGCTTTCGGTAACCGACGAAACGCCCTTGTTAACCTCGTATACAACCCTGTCAAAAAAATTTGCCATAATCTTTTCACTCCCAAATTAAAAATATAGTCTAAAATACAACCTCACAGCGGTATATCGGCTGACCTTTTTCCGAAAAAAGCTTTTCGTATTCGGTCATAACATTGCCCTCAAATCCGCTTTTATGAAGATTTAAAGTGATGTTTTTCATATTAAGCCCGAAATCCGCAAACGAATTTAAGGAAAACTCAAAAAGGTCTGTGTTGTCGGTTTTAAAATGAAGCTCACCGCCGTCTTTTAAAATGTTTTTGTAAATTTCAAGAAAATTCTTATGCGTGAGCCGTCTTTTTGCCTGACGGTTTTTCTTCCACGGGTCGCAGAAATTTATATAAATCCTGTCAAAAACCTTTCCGCGCTCAAAATCGGCAAAATTGTTCGCGTCGCCGGCAAAAAACTTCACGTTTTTTATGTTCTCATTTTTGATTTTCTCTGCGGCGAGAAGCAAAACGTCAAGATTTTTTTCCGCGGCAAGAAAGTTTATGTTCGGGTTAAGTTTTGCCGTTTCGGTGATGAACCGGCCTTTTCCGCACCCTATTTCAAGGTGCACGGGGTTGTCGTTGTCAAACAGCTTTTCCTCTGTTTTAATTTTTTCAAAATCGTTTATAATAAAGTCCGCGCACGCATTAAGACGGTCGTCGCGGTGCTTTTTCTTTCTCATTCGCATAAATATTTTTTCCTTTTCGCTTGTTTTGTTAAGTATAACACCTGCGCAGAAAAATGTCAACATATTGACTTTAAAACGCAAAAAGACTATAATTATTACAGAACTTTATAAGGACTGATAAAATGCAAGGCGCACCGCTTGAAAGCTACGTCGGCGAGATTGCCGAAATTATATATCAAAACGAGGACAACGGCTATACAATCGCGGAATTTGAAACAAAGGACATTATGTTTACCGCGGTCGGATATATGCCGTCGGTCAGTGCGGGCGAACGGCTTAAAATATCGGGAAAATGGGTTGAACACCACACCTATGGCGAGCAGTTTAAAATTGAGGTTTACGAAAAGTGCGCGCCGAAGGGCGAGGGCGCGATTTTGAGGTATCTTTCGAGCGGAATTATTTCGGGCGTTCGCGAGGCGACGGCGAAAAAAATTGTGGAAAAATTCGGCGAAGATACGCTTGATGTTATAGAAAACCACCCGTTAAAACTTGCCGAAATAAAGGGCATAAGCGCGCAGAAAGCGGTGCTTATAAGCCAAAGCTATATAGAAAAAATGGGCGCGTCGACGCTGGTTATGTTTTTACAGCAGTATTCCGTTTCGGTAAATCTTGCCGCGAAAATTTACAAAAAAATCGGCTCGGGCGCGGTGGATTTTATAAAGAAAAATCCGTATATTCTGTGCGACGAAATAGACGGCGTGGGTTTTAAAACCGCCGACAGTATCGCGCTTTCTATGGGATTTTCAAAAACAAACGCCGGAAGAATTAAATCGGGCACGCTGTATGCGTTAAAGCTCAACACAACTTTCGGACATACCTATCTTCCGCGGAATATCCTGGTTTCGGAGGCAACCCGTCTTTTGGAGGCGGACAGCGCCGAGGTGGAATTTGCCGTTGAGTCGCTCATTATTCAGGGACTTATCATCAGCGAAAAAACGGACGTCGAGGAGAGAATTTACACATATGCGCACCACTGCGCCGAAAAATATGTTGCCGAAAAAATGCGCGATGTTGCGGGCGTTTACTTTGAAGAGGACGACGCGTCGCTTTTAAAACAGATTGAACGAATAGAAAAATATCAGAATATCAGCCTTGCGCAAAACCAGAAAAGCGCGGTTATGAACGCGGTAAAATGCGGTGCAAGCATAATAACGGGCGGACCGGGAACGGGAAAAACCACTATTATAAACACGGTTTTGGAACTTTTTAAAATGCGCGGACTAAAATGTGCGCTTACCGCGCCGACGGGCAGAGCCGCAAAGCGTATGGCGCAAATCTGCGGTATGGAGGCAAAAACGATACACCGTCTTTTGGGTGCAGGCTATTCCGACGGCGACGATAATCTTACATTCTGCGCGGACGAGGAAAATCCGCTCGCGTACGACGTTGTGATTGTGGACGAGATGTCTATGGTGGATATTCTGCTTATGCAAAGCCTTTTAAAAGCGGTAAAGCACGGCAAACGCCTTATTATGGCAGGCGACGTAAATCAGCTCCCGTCTGTGGGTCCGGGCAACGTTTTAAAGGATATTATAAAAAGCGGAATTGTTAAAACTACCTATCTTACCGAAATTTTCAGACAGGCTGAAAAAAGTATGATTGTTGTGAACGCGCACAAAATCATACACGGTGAAATGCCCGTATACAACGGCAAAAACACCGATTTTTTCTTTGCAAATCTTCCCGACGCAAACCGCGGTTCGGACTATATAATTTCGCTTGTCACCGACAAGCTTGTGAGAAAATATGACGTTTCGCCGTTTGACATTCAGGTGCTCTCGCCGTATAAAAAAGGCATTGCAGGCATTATAAACTTAAACGCAAAATTACAGGAAAAAATCAATCCGTTTGACATAAAGAAAAATCAAAAGGATTTCGGCGATATAACCTTCCGCGAGGGCGACAAGGTTATGCAGAACCGAAACAATTACGACATCAAGTGGACGGACACCGAAACGGGCGAGGAGGGAAGCGGTGTTTTCAACGGCGATGTCGGGTATATTCAGTTTATAAATCATTCGCTTAAAAATATGACGGTGATTATGGACGAAAAAAGTGTGGTTTACGATTTTAAAAATCTGGACGAGCTTGACCTTGCGTATGCTATAACGGTGCATAAATCGCAGGGCAGTGAGTTTAAAATTGTTGTTATCCCAGTGTATGACGGGCCGTATATGCTTCTTAACAGAAATCTTTTATACACCGCGGTGACGAGGGCAAAAAACGTTGCGGTGCTGGTGGGGAGCGAAAATATCATACGGAAAATGATTGACAACAACAAGGAAACAAGGCGCTATTCGGGGCTTTGCGATTTTCTTATAAGAGGTGACACTAAAGTTGACATCGGAGCAAACGGCGAAAATTTTAAAGACGGTAAAGGAAGCCTTTCTTAACATATTCTTTCCCAAAAAGTGCGTTTACTGCGGTAAAATTCTCGGCTACAAGTCAAATTTGAGCCTATGTTTACAGTGCGCCGGAAAATGTATGACGCGCGAGAAACCTCTGCGCGATTTTGAAACAAAATATTTCGACTCTGCGCTGTGTGCGTCGTATTACGAAAAGCATATGAGAAACGCAATTCTCAATTTTAAATTTCACGCAGTGACGTATCTTGCGCCTACTTTTGCGCATATTCTGCTTTTAAAGCTGAAAGAGGATTTCCGCTTTGCGTATGCGGACATCATCACGTGCGTTCCGCTCGGCAGGGCGCGTCTTGCAAAAAGAGGCTACAATCAGTCGGAGCTTGTCGCACGCGAAGCGTCAAAGTCGCTTTCGGGCGAGTTTATAAGCAATCTGCTCTTTAAGGTTAAAGATGTTCCTCCGCTTTCCAAAATGACGGCGGCAAAAAGGCGCAGAGCGGTTAAGAACGCGTATAAATTCAACAACAATTTTGACATAAGAGGCAAAACCGTGTTGCTTATAGACGATATTTTCACCACGGGCGCGACGGTTAACGAGTGCGCGCGTATTTTAAAGCTTAACGGCGCAAAGAGTGTTTTTGCAATGTGCGTATGCGAAACACGGCAAAAAGGTTTGTTTGAAAACGATTTACATAAGGAGAATTTTGATGAAAGAAAAAATTTATACAATTCCGATAAACGACGCGTTTGACAAAAACTGCGAATGTGCGGTGTGCGCCTTTATGCGTGAGGAGGAAAAAAAGCTTATCGACTACACAGTCGGCGCGAGTATGATGGAGCCGGACGTGCGCGAGGTGACAAACAAAAAAGGCTTTTGCAAAAAGCATTTTAACGATATTTTCAACACGCCGAACAAATTGAGCTGTGCGCTTGTAACCCAGACGCATATGGAGGAAATCATAAAAAATTTAAAACTCGGCAATGAGAAAATCGAAAAGACGGAAAAGGGATTTTTCAAGAAAAAGGACGGCTTTGACACGGCGCTTTTGTCGGAAACTGCGGATATAGAGAAGCTTAATTCGTCCTGTGCGGTGTGTGACAGGCTTGATGATATTCTTGATAAATTTTTGCAAAATCTCATTTATCTTTACGAAACCGAGCCGGAATTTAAGGAGAAATTTTTAAATTCAAAGGGATTTTGCCTGCCCCATTTTGAAAAGCTTTTAAAGTCGGCGTCAAAACATTTGAAAGGCGCAAAAAAAGAGAAATTTGCGCACGAAATTTATAAAATCGAAATCGAGCATCTCGAGCGCAACCTCGGTGACCTTAAGAATTTTATAAAAAAATTCGACCACCGGTACATAAACACCGAATTTGAAAATTCGCGCGACGCACTTTCACGTTCGGCGCAGAAAATTTCGGGTTATTTTGATGAATAAATTTTTAAAAATCTCCGAGCGTTTTTGCAATGCTTTCGGAGATTTTTTTATTTACAAATTTTTTCAGCTCCGCGTTTTCCTTATATTCGCGCGGTGTGTAAATTTTTTCGTCGGACAGATCTTTAATATGCACGGTTTTGCAGAGAATTTTTGATTTTTTCATTATCTCACCCCGTTTATGCTATGTTTTTCCGCCATTTTGTGTTACACATTTTCGGTTTGAAAATATAATACATTAAGGGGAGGTTGCATATGAAAGAGAAAAAATATGCGGCGGCATACATAAGGGTGTCGACCGACGACCAGATTGAATACAGTCCCGACAGCCAGATGAAGTGCATTGCCGAATTTGCGCAAAAAAACGGATATATTCTGCCGGAGGAATTTGTTTTTCAGGACGACGGAATAAGCGGACGGAGCGCGAAAAAGCGTCCTGCGTTCAACAGAATGATTGCCGAAAGCAAGCGCAAACCGACGCCGTTTGACGCCGTGTTGGTGTGGAAATTTTCGCGTTTTGCACGCAATCAGGAGGAGAGCATTTTTTATAAATCTATGCTTAAGAAAAATAAAATAGAGGTGATAAGCATTTCCGAACCCGTCACCGACGGCCCGTTCGGCGGCCTTATCGAGCGTATTATCGAGTGGTCGGACGAATATTACAGCATACGTCTTTCTGGCGAGGTCAAACGCGGTATGAACGAAAAAGCGTCGCGCGGCGAGGCGGTGACGATAGCGCCGTACGGCTATAAAATGGCGGATAAAAAGTATGTTGCGGACGAAAAAGAAGCTGAAATTGTGCGGTATATTTTCAGCGAATTTGCAAACGGCGCGTCCTACCGTGACATTGCAATGCGCCTTAACGCGATGGGCGCGAAAACGCATCGTTTGAACCCGTTTGAGGGGCGCACGGTGGAGTATATTATAAATAATCCCGTTTATATCGGCAAAATTCGGTGGAGCTTAAACGGCGGTGACGTGTGCGGAATACATACGCCGATTGTGTCAGCCGAGCAGTGGGAGAGGGCGCAGAGCGAGGCGCTGCGCAAAAAAAATATGTATAAACCGTGCGCAAAAAAGTCAGTTAACGGAAACGTTCTGCAAGGGATAATGCGGTGTTCGTCGTGCGGAGGAACGCTTATAAAAACGGGCGAATATCTGCAATGCGGAAAATATACAAAGGGTGTGTGCAAGGTGTCGCACAGTATTCCGTATAAAACCGCGGTACAGGCGGTGATTGAGCATATCGGCGCGGAGTTTGAAACGGGCGGATTTGGGATTAAAAAGCGTCGGACTGACGAAAATGAGGAAAAATATTTTGCTGATTTAATTAAAAAGGAGCAGAAAAAGCTTGATTTGGTGAAGAAAGCGTACGAAAACGAGATTGACACGCTGGAGGAGTATAAGCAGAACAAGGCGCGGATTTTAAAAACGGTTGAGAGCCTTAAAATTAAACTTGACGGCGCGGAAAAACGCGGTAAAAACACGGAAAACGCGAATAAAAAGTACGAAAATTTAACTGCCGTGATGTGCGATGAAAAAATTCCCGATGATGTGAAAAATAAAATTCTGCGCTCATTTGTAGATAAAATTGTGTATGATAAGCACGAAAAAAGTTTTGATTTCTATTATTATTTTTAATTTTTATACCTTCGCGCAGTCGGGCGGTCCCGACGGTGAACTCAGCGCGTCACTGCGCTACCTTTCGCAGAGATACACTATGCCCACCGCGCAGACTAAAGGTATTTTGAATGATATAGGCACAGAGGAGCTTGCGCACCTTGAAATGGTAGGCGCGATTGTGTATCAGCTGACGCGCGATTTGGACTCCAAAATCGTAAAAGAGTCGGGCTTCGGCGATTATTTTATAAATCATTCGACGGGTGTTTACCCTGCGAACAGCAACGGTTCGCCGTTTAACGCCTTTTGTCTTGCGGTTTCGGGCGACCCGATCACCGACCTCAACGAGGATTTGGCGGCAGAACAAAAGGCGCGCGCAACATACGACAATATTTTGCGTTTGTCCGACGACCCCGACGTAAACGACGTTATAAAATTCCTCCGTGCGCGCGAAGTTGTGCATTACCAGCGCTTCGGTGAAGCGTTACGCTTACTCGAAGAGGATTTGCGTCCCAAAAAGACGGGAGTCGGAATGAAAGACTGCGATAATAAATAACCGCACAGAGTGTAATTTTGAAAACGGATAAAACCGCAAAACCTTAAAATCAATATTAAATTTCATAATTACAATGCACAAATGCCCCCGAAACATTGGATTTCGGGGGCATTTTATAATTACATTTGTTTTTTAACTATTGTATAATCGTCGCCGAAACGAAAATACGGACATCGGCGGTTTGACATAACGCGGTAATACTCGTCCTCGTCGATATTGGCAATGCACACATATTCGTCGTATTCCTCGTCATAGGTGTAATTCATACAATTTTCACAGCTTGTTTCAATGTTCATTTTAAGACCTCATTTTGATGTGATAAACTATTTTATCAAAAAAATTGGGTTCTTGTCAATAATTTTTGCATTAAAGGCGAATAATTGTATATATTGACAGTTTGGCAAAAAAAGGGTAGACAATTTAATTTTTAACTGTTATAATGAATATGTTGCATAAATGAACAGATTGAAAAGAACAAATTGAATATTGGGAGAAAAGGTATGGATATTTTTTCGGTTTTGACATTGATAGGCGGTTTGGCGCTCTTTCTCTACGGAATGGACAATATGGGAAGCGGTCTTAAAAAGCTCTCCGGCGGACGTCTTGAAAATATTCTCGAACGTTTAACGTCCAACAGGGCGAAAGGCTTTTTGCTCGGTCTTGCGGTTACCGCGGTAATTCAAAGCTCGTCCGCAACTACGGTTATGCTTGTCGGATTTGTAAATTCCGGCATAATGAAGCTTTCGCAGACAATCAGCATTATTATGGGTGCGAACATCGGAACGACCGTTACAGCGTGGATTTTGAGCCTTTCGGGCATAAACGGAGAAAGCTTTTTCGTCAAAATTTTAAAGCCGTCATCGTTTACGCCTATTCTGGCGGTTATCGGCGTTATTATGACTATGTCGTCGGGCAACAGCAAAAAGCAGAATATCGGCGAAATTCTGGTAGGCTTTGCAATTTTAATGTTCGGAATGGAAACAATGAGTTCATCTATGGACGGACTTAAAGACAGCGCGGCTTTTGCAAAAATGCTCATAATGTTCTCAAATCCCGTAATGGGTATTTTGGTAGGTACGGCGCTCACGGCGATTATTCAGTCAAGCTCGGCGTCGGTCGGCATTTTGCAGGCATTGTCGCTCACGGGCACAATTCCGTTTTCAACCGCACTCCCGATTATTCTCGGTCAGAATATCGGCACGACCATAACGCCCGTTTTATCAGCAATAAACGGCAACACAAGCTCAAAACGCGTTGCGGTGTCGTGCGTGTATATAAAAATGATTGGTGTTGTAATTTTTGCGGTGCTTTTCTATACGGTTAACGTTTTTTATCCGTTCCCGTTTATGAATTCGCATGTCAGCGCACTTTCGATTGCAATAATTCACACAACTTTCAACATTTTCTCGACGGTAATTCTTATGCCGTTCTGTAAGAATATTGAAAAACTTGCGGTTATGTCGGTAAAATCCAAGGGCGACGACGAGGAAAACAAGTTTGCAATGCTGGACGACCGTTTTCTTTCATCTCCGTCGTTTGCGCTCAAACACTGCCAGGAATATGTTTATCAAATGGCAGATTTGGCGAAAGAGTCTATCGACAAGTCTATCGGTCTTATAAACAATTTTGACGCGCCTACTGCGTCGTATATCGCAAAAGCGGAAAAAGATATTGACAAGTATGAAGATAAAATCGGAACGTATCTTGTGAAGTTGAGCAGTGAAAACCTTACTCACGACGATAGCAAGGAGGCGACCGAGCTTTTGCACTGTATAGGCGATTTTGAGCGAATGGGCGACCACGCGCTTAACATTATGCAGACGTCGGAGGAAATTAAGGACAAGAGTATTCAGTTTTCGCCCGACGCGAAAAAAGAAGTCGGGGTTATGGCGGCGGCGGTTATGGACGTTGTGGACATTACAGTTCACGCGTTCAAAGAGAAAAATTCCGAGCTTGCAACAAGGGTTGAACCGCTCGAACAGGTCGTTGACAAGCTTAAATCCACGCTTAAATCAAATCATATCGAAAGACTTCAGCGCGGTGAATGTACCACGAATATGGGATTTGTTTTCTCGGATATTATCACGAATTTCGAGCGCATTGCCGACCACTGTTCAAACATCGCGGTGAGTCTTATCCAGTCGGAGCACGAGGGTATTGAGGCGCACGAATATCTGCATAATATCAAGCACGATAATTTTGCGTTTGACAATCTTTACGATGCGTATAAGAAAAAATACAGCGTCAAAAAAGTGAAAAGAGCGGACGCTCAATAAGGCACAAAACTGCGGATATTTATCCGCAGTTTTTTAAAAATAACTTGTAAATTGAAAAAATCGGTGTATAATAAAGATATGCAAAGCAAAAGGAGCAGATTTTTTTATGGGAATTTTAAAAAATATAAATATATCCGAGGTTTTGACGCTTAAAGATGAAATCACATATCAAAAGGGTCAGGTCGTGAGCAAAACGCTTGTGCAGAACGACAGTGTGGGAATTACGCTTTTTTCGTTTGACAAAGGCGAGGAAATAAGCACGCACGAGTCGGGCGGAGACGCTTTTGTGACTTGTCTTGACGGTGTGGGAAAAATCACTGTTGACGGCGTTGAACACATTATAAAAGAAGGCGAGTCTATCGTTATGCCGGCGCGTCACCCGCACGCTGTATACGGCGAGGAACAGTTTAAAATGCTTCTTGTGGTGGTTTTCGCGAAACAGTAAGAAAAAAATAAAGACATTGAATATAACTTCAAAGAGGGGCTGATTTTATGGCACGCAAACCTATGTATGACGGCGGCACGAAAAATAAAATGATTGAGGTTGCGTCGAAGATGTTTTTTGAAAACGGTTTTGACGGTACAAGCGTGCGTTCGATTATGCGCGGTGTGGGCGGTGAAATCGGGCTTTTCTATTATTACTATAAGTCGAAAGACGATTTGTTTACCGACGTTATGGAGCACTTTTTTGAACCGTATAAAAAGGATTTCGAGCGTCTTGTTGAGGAAGCACGGCAAAAGCCGTATCAAGGATTGCTTCGGTTTTTTATGTACGTAAAAGACGAGGTTCGCACATTCAGGCAGAAATATGAGGGAAATATGCACCGAACCGTGCGATGGGCGATAAGGGAGCAGACGCTTACGGTGATTGAGCCGTATATCGAGGAAATTGTGAATATTCTTATTGAAAACGGCGCAAATCCGATAATGAATACACGTCTTACGGCGGTGTTTCTGTCGCACGGCGTGGGCGGTTTTCTGCTTCACGAAAATTCCGATTGGGTTGACGGGGGCGTAGATGAAATGCGCGGTTCGGTCAACGCGATTATGCGGTTTGATGAGGAAATAACCCAAAAAATGATTGAAAAATACGGAAACTGAAAGTAAATATTATAAAAACAAAAAAGTCTATGCGGAAAATCCGCATAGACTTTTAAAATGCTAAAAAGCTTAATTATTTCGCAATCGATGTTACAACGCCCGAACCAACTGTTCTGCCGCCTTCACGGATAGCGAATCTCAAACCTTCTTCAATAGCGATAGGTGTGATAAGCTCAACATCGATAGTGATGTTATCACCGGGCATGCACATTTCTGTGCCTTCGGGAAGCTTAATAACGCCTGTAACGTCAGTTGTTCTGAAATAGAACTGGGGACGATAGTTGTTGAAGAACGGTGTATGTCTTCCGCCCTCATCTTTAGTCAAAACGTAAACTTCGCCTTTAAAGGTTGTGTGCGGGTGAATTGTACCCGGTTTAGCCAAAACCTGACCTCTTTCGATTTCGTTTCTCTGAACACCGCGGAGAAGCGCACCGATGTTATCACCTGCTTCAGCCTGGTCAAGAAGTTTTCTGAACATTTCGATACCGGTAACAACAACTTTTCTTGCTTCAGTTGTCAAACCAACGAGCTCAACTTCTTCAGAAAGTTTAAGAGTACCTCTTTCAACTCTACCTGTAGCAACAGTACCGCGGCCTGTGATCGAGAATACGTCCTCGACAGGCATAAGGAACGGAAGGTCTGTGCTTCTCTGGGGAGCAGGAATGTAGCTGTCAACTGCTTCCATAAGCTTCAAGATAGGAGCATATTCGGGAGCATTGATGTCTGTAGATGTGGATTCAAGAGCCTGGAGAGCAGAACCTACAATGATCGGAATTTCATCTCCGGGGAATTCATACTCTGTGAGAAGGTCTCTAACTTCCATTTCAACGAGCTCGAGAAGTTCGGGGTCGTCAACCTGGTCAGCTTTGTTAAGGAATACAACGATGTAAGGAACGCCAACCTGTCTGGAAAGAAGGATGTGCTCTCTTGTCTGGGGCATCGGACCGTCAGCAGCCGATACAACGAGGATAGCGCCGTCCATCTGAGCAGCACCTGTGATCATGTTTTTAACGTAGTCAGCATGTCCCGGGCAGTCAACGTGAGCGTAGTGACGTGTGTCAGTTTCGTACTCAACGTGTGCAGTAGAAATCGTGATACCTCTTTCTCTTTCTTCGGGAGCTTTGTCAATCTGGTCATATGCTTCGTACTGTGCCTGACCTTTGAGTGCCAAAACTTTTGTGATAGCAGCTGTTAACGATGTTTTACCATGGTCAACGTGACCGATAGTACCAATGTTAACGTGGGGTTTGGTTCTTTCAAATTTAGCTTTTGCCATTTTAAATTTCCTCCTTTATTTTTAAGCAATATATTTTTTAAAATTAAAACTAAATGAAATTATTCTTTGTTTTTGGCATTTACGATGCCTTCCTGAATGTTCTTCGGAACTTCGGAATAATGCGAAGGTTCCATTGTGTACTGACCGCGTCCCTGTGTACCGGAACGAAGGTCTGTAGCGTAACCGAACATTTCGGAGAGCGGAACGTCTGCAGTTACCTGTGTAACGCCGCCGCTTCTTACTTCCTGACTCTTAACAAGACCGCGGCGAGAGCTTAAGTCGCCGATAACAAAGCCGAGATATTCATCAGGAACGATAACGTTAACGAGCATAATAGGCTCTTTGATAACGGGATCAGCTTTTCTCATAGCCTCTTTGAATGCCATTGAACCGGCAATCTTGAATGCCATTTCAGACGAGTCGACCTCGTGATAAGAACCGTCGTAGAGAGTAACTCTAACGTCAACAACGTTGTAGCCTGCGAGTACACCGGACTGCATAGCGCCCTGGATACCTGCGTCAACCGCGGGGATATATTCTTTCGGAATAGCACCGCCGACAATGTTGTTGACAAACTCGTAGCCGCCGCCTTCTTCGAGGGGTTCAACCTTAATTTTAACGTGACCGTACTGACCTTTACCGCCCGACTGACGAGCGTATTTGTATTCCTGGTCAACGCTCTTTCTGATTGCCTCTCTGTAAGAAACCTGGGGCTTACCAACGTTTGCCTCAACCTTAAATTCGCGAAGAAGTCTGTCTACGATAATTTCAAGGTGGAGCTCACCCATACCTGCGATGATGGTCTGACCGGTTTCCTCGTCGGTATAAGTTTTGAAAGTCGGGTCTTCCTCTGCAAGTTTTGCAAGCGCGATACCCATTTTTTCCTGACCTGCTTTTGTTTTAGGTTCAATAGCAACTCGGATAACGGGGTCGGGGAATTCCATCGACTCAAGGATAATCGGGTGTTTTTCATCGCAAAGGGTATCACCCGTTGTGGTGTTCTTCAAACCAACTGCAGCGGCGATGTCGCCCGAGTAAACGGTGTCGATATCTTCTCTGTGGTTAGCGTGCATCTGAAGAATACGTCCCATTCTTTCTTTGTTGCCCTTGCAGGCATTAAGAACATAGGAACCCGAATTTACAGTACCCGAGTAAACTCTGAAGTAGCAGATTTTACCGACAAACGGGTCTGTTGCGATTTTAAATGCCAAAGCCGCGAACGGTTCGTCGTCCGAAGAAGGTCTTTCTTCTTCCGTGTCCGTGTCGGGGATTATACCTTTGATGTTGGGAACATCAACAGGAGCGGGCATATATTCAATGATAGCGTCCAAAAGAAGCTGAACACCTTTGTTTCTGTAAGATGTACCGCAAAGCATAGGAACGATTTCATTGTTGATTGTAGCTTTTCGAAGAGCAAGTTTAAGCTCGTCAACTGTGAGCGAGTCGGGGTCTTCAAAGTATTTTTCCATAATAGCTTCATCTGTTTCGGCAATAGCCTCAATCATTTTAGCTCTGTACTCCTCGGCTTTTTCGAGCATATCCGCAGGAATATCCTCCTCGCCGTACTTTTCACCCATTTCGTCATAGTAGATTTCAGCTTTCATAGTCATAAGGTCAACGATACCTTTGAAAGTATCCTCGGAACCGATAGGAAGCTGAATCGGAATACCGTTTGCGTGCAGACGTTCGTGCACCATATTTTCTACGTTGTAGAAGTCGGCGCCCATAATGTCCATTTTGTTAACGTAAATCATTCTCGGAACGTTGTAGTCGTCAGCCTGGCGCCAAACGGTTTCAGACTGCGGTTCAACACCGCCCTTAGCGCACATAACGGTAACAGAACCGTCGAGTACACGGAGTGAACGCTGAACTTCAACAGTAAAGTCAACGTGTCCCGGTGTGTCGATGATGTTAATTCTGTTCTTTATTCCTTTAAAAGGACCTGTTTTCGGCGCCCAGAAGCAAGTTGTAGCAGCGGAAGTAATGGTTATTCCTCTTTCCTGCTCCTGTGCCATCCAGTCCATAGTAGCAGAACCGTCGTGTGTTTCACCGATTTTGTGGTTAATACCGGTGTAATACAAGATACGTTCTGTTGTAGTTGTTTTACCGGCGTCAATGTGAGCCATTATACCGATATTTCTTGTATTTTTTAAAGAATATTGTCTAGGCAATTAGTTTCCTCCTTTCCTTCGTATAGGCATCAAATAAAATGCCCGGTGAGCAAAAACTACCAGCGGTAGTGTGAGAATGCTCTGTTTGCTTCTGCCATTTTGTGAGTATCTTCTCTCTTTTTAACAGCAGAACCCATATTGTTTGCCGCGTCCATAATTTCAGCGGCGAGTTTTTCACGCATAGTTCTTTCATTTCTCTGACGAGAATAAAGAGTGAGCCATCTTAAACCGAGTGTCTGACGTCTGTCAGCTCTTACCTCGATAGGCACCTGGTAGGTTGCGCCGCCGACTCTTCTTGCCTTAACCTCCAAAACGGGGGCAATATTTTCCAAAGCGGCTGCGAAAACCTCTAAAGCGTCTTTGCCTGTTTTCTCGGCGATTATTTCAAATGCACCGTAAACAATGCCCTGCGCAACACCTTTTTTGCCGTCAAGCATAATGTTGTTTATAAGTTTTGTAACGACCTGGCTGTTGTAAAGCGGATCGGGCAAAACTTCTCTTTTTGCGATATAACCTTTTCTGGGCACTTTTCTTCCCTCCTTCATATTAGTATGGATTCACAGGTACTCGGGCTATAAAATAAAACCCGTTAAGCGCTTATCACAGAAAATGTATAAATATATATAAATTCCGTTTTAAGCGTCAATTTTGCAAACGGACAAACTTATTTAGCTTGTTTTTGCTTTTTTGCACCGTATTTAGACCTTGCCTGGTTTCTGTTTGCAACACCCGAAGCGTCAAGAGCACCGCGGATAATGTGGTATCTTACACCGGGGAGGTCCTTAACTCTGCCGCCTCTGATAAGAACAACACTGTGCTCCTGAAGGTTATGACCGATACCGGGAATGTATGCCGATACCTCCATACCGTTTGTAAGTCTTACTCTGGCCATTTTACGGAGAGCCGAGTTAGGCTTTTTGGGCGTCATAGTTTTTACCGTTGTGCAAACACCTCTTTTCTGGGGCGAGTTTGCGTCGGTAGGACGTTTTTTAAGCGAGTTGAAACCGTAAAGCAATGCAGGTGCAGTAGATTTTTTTACAGATGTTTCTCTGCCCTTTCTTACTAACTGGTTAAATGTAGGCAATTAGTTTCACCTCCTGATAATAAATTTTATATTAGTCATAAAAATGAATAATACCGTTATTTAATTGTTTCCACCGCAACGGCGGCGCAAACGTCGATTTTTGCCATTTTTCCAAGTTCTTTTTTGGAATTTACAAAAACCGTTTCAATGTTCTGCTCTTTTAAAGCTTCAATTAAAGGATTTAAAATATGCGCGTCGGCGTCCTTTGCGATATAAGCCTTTTTAACGTTCTTTTCGTCCAAAAGTCTTATGGCTTGTCTTAAACCGACTACCGTTTTATCTTTATTAAATCCGGCGGTGTCCATATTCTTCCTCCCATACTGATACATACTGTATCATTTTACAACATATTTATACCAATGTCAAGTATTTTACCCCAAAAACATAGTAAACTTTGTTAATTTTATATAAAATCCGAGTAAAATTTGCACATTATGATGTAAAAACAAAATAACCGCCAATTTTCGAAAAATTGACGGTTATTGTTTTGATTAAATTTTACTTAATCATATCGGCAAACCTTGTAAATACCGTTGCCGCTTCGGCACGTGTTGCCAAGTCGAGCGGATTTAAGGTTGACTGTGATTTACCTGCGATAAGCCCCGTTCCTGCAGTGTACTGCATTGCCGTAACCGCATATTCGGAAATATCGTCAAAATCGGTGTAGGAGAGAATGTTTGTGTTCTCGCCCGCCGACGTGTCAAGCTCTTTGTATTTTGCGTATCTAAAGAGTATCGCCGCCATCTGCTCGCGCGTGATGTTTTCATCGGGAGCAAATTCGGTATCGGATACGCCCATTACAATGCCGTTTTTAACTGCCCACGCAACCGCGTTTTCGTAATATGCGCCGTCCGCAACGTCGGTGAATTTGTTTTCGCCCTCTGCCTTTCCGCCGTCAATTCTGTGGAGAATTGTCACGAACATTGCCCTTGTAAGGGTGGTTTCGGGTTCAAATTTCGTATCCGACGTTCCGAGCATAAATTTGTTTTCAAACGCGCTCTTTACATAAGGATAGAACCAGTCGGATTCTATAACGTCGGTAAACGGCAGGTCTGATTTTTCCGCAAAGATTACTTTAACTTCGGTGTCGCTCTTAACAGACGGAATTGTGTAAATTTCATTTCTGCCGACCGATACGCCGTTTATAAGCATATCCGCAACGGTATAGCCCTCGTCGGGGACTGCGGTAACGGTAACGCTGTTTCCGGAGTAAACCTTGCTTGAGGAAAGTGTGACTTTTCCGTGCTCGGTTTCGATAACCGTAATGCTGTATTTTCTTGCCGAGCCGTCGCCGCCGCGTCCGCTGTCGTTTCGCTTGAATGATGAAATTGCTCTGTCAAGCTTTGTAACGCCGTCGGTGTAGTCCTCCTCGGTTGCGCCTGCTTTGTTCAAAAGTTCGGTTGCCTCGTCAATCGCCGTCTGAAGAGCGTCTTTCTTGCTGTCCGACGCGTCGGGATTGTCGGCAAGAACCTTTTTAGCCTCGTCGATTTTGTCCGCAAGGTCGGTTTTGGAATTGTTTCCTATATTTATTATAACATAGTCGGAAAGTCCGTCGGTGCGCGTTGTATTTCCGTTTGTAACGTCCGCGGTCGCAAGTTTTGCTTTAACCGCCGTTTCTCTCGGAAGAAGCGCCGATATATTGCCGTCCTTAAGTTCCAGTGCGCTCTTTTCGTACAAAATGCTCCAGTCGATAAGTTCGCTGTCGATTTCAAACGTTTTTCCGTTTGCAATCACCGCCGCGGTGAGTTTTGCGGTCTGACCGTTTTTGATGTTTATTACCTTTTCGCCGTTTGCGTTCGGTGCAATTTCTTTGCCGTTGAGATAAAGCGTCAATGCGTCGAATGAGAAACTGCCCGAACGTATCGCATAAACCGTCATTTGCGAAACGTTGCCTGCCTTGTCAGTCACGGTGATGAGATGTTCTCTGTAAAGCTCATCTGCATTAAGGGTTTTCTCGATTGTAAAGCTTCCGCTTGACGCTATCGAAACGCCTGCGGTGTTTTCGGTAATTTTTTCGCCGTCAAGTTTTATATCCGCCGATTTTTCGGTGATACCCTCAATTACGTATTTGCCGTTTTCGTCGGCGGTAACGGTGTTTGCACCGAATACAACGGTAATATTGCCGTTGGGTGTTGTTCTGTCAACGCTCTTTTGCGCGAGCGACAAAACAGGTGCGGAAGTGTCAACCGTAAATGCAAACTGCGAATTTTCAACGTCGGTGATTTCGCTTCCTTTTATATGGTCTTTGTTTTTGTTATACGCCGTGAAGTTAACAACATAGTCGCCGTCCTCAAGGCCGTCAAGCACAAATTTCCAATTTTTCTTAAAGTATGAGAAATCTGCCGAGTTGGGGTCCGGGTCAACGCCGAAAGCGTAAACCTTGCTTCCGTTTAAGTCAAGCTCCGCAAACACGTCGTTTTCAAAGGTGTATTCAATTACAACGTCTTTAACGTTTGTGTTGATGTCGTCTCCCGATGTGTCAAAGTTTACTTTAACCTCTTTAAGCTTGGGAATATCCGCAGCGGGAAGTGTGAGCGAATTTGACACAACGGTTTCGGTGCCGTAGTAGTAATGAGTTTTGTATTCCTCGCCCGACTGCTTGTATTCCTCTTTGAGCGTTTTAATGTTTACGTGATAATTTTTGTTTTCTTCAAGCGCCGATCCTTTGCCGAATACAAAGTTTTTGCCCTTTTCAAACTGACCGATGTTGTTTTCAAGCACCGTGCCGTCCTCTGCAACGATTTCTGCAAGATAGTGCGTGTAATCCGCATCGGCAGGGTCTTTCACGCTTACGAAAATTTCGCCGTTTCCGCCGTATGCAATTCTTACGCTTTCAGCCTTTTTGGGAAGATTTCTGTTTGTAAATGCAAAACCTGTATTGCTTATCGCAAGGCTTATTCCCTCGGTTGTGGTAAGAGTTGTAACCGCGTAGTAGCGTTCATCTCCGACAGTATCGGGCAGAGAGTCGGGGAGAGTGATGTTTTCGGTTGATGTTCCCGAAGTTAAAACAACGTCCTCCTTGTGGAGAATGTTTGTTCCCAAAACGTCGCCTGTGTTTCTGCTCGTTTTAATCTTTGTAAGAACGTCTTTGTCCTTTGTAAGATAAACGTCAACCGTGCCGGTTTTTCCGCCGTTTGCGCCTTCAATTTTCCAGCCTGCGGTAACAGACTGCGTTTTTGACGAAGAATCAGACGCATTTAACGAAACGGTTGTGCCGTTTTCGTCAAGTTCGGGAATTTCGTCAACACCGTTCATCTTAAACGTTTCAATCTCAAATCCGGCGTCAGCGTCATAGGTCACTTTCCAGTTGTTGTTTGACCAGTTTTTGTTTGAAATAAGCGAGCTTTCGGTAACCGTGATGTAAATATAGTTTCCGTCCTCACGGCTCTGCAAAAGCATATTTCCGTTGCCGTTTCCGTCGTCGGGAATAAGCTCAATGTCTGTGTTGCCGGGATTTGTAAGCCTTATGTTGTCTTTTGTCGGAGTGCCCGTTCCCGTATAGGGAATTTCTATAAGCAGTGCGCTTTGTCCCTCCGTACCGCTGACGTTTACAACAGCCGTTTTTTCATTGCTGCTTGTCACAACGCCTGCAAGAGCCGTAACGGGCAGTGCGTGAATGTTTGTGCCGTAGTATGCCGTAACGTCGTCCGCACTTTCCAAAGACGCAAGCGACGCGCCCTCAAATCCGTTTCTGTGCGGCGGACTTAAATCAATATTTTTGCCGAACGATACGTTTTCGCCCCAGTAATAAATCACTCCGAAACGTATGCCGATAATTTTTATGTTTGCGCCGATAAATTCGTGCGATACCGCCGCCTCAACGCCTGCAAGCTCTTTACCGCCGACAATGGGAATACTGTCGGGTATGCAGATGCTTGCGAAAATATAGCCGTAGAAGTAGTTATCCGCAATGGTGACTGTGATACCGCCGGTTATAAGACCGTCGATAATGCTTGCGTTGCCGTACAGGTTCAGCTCCCATGGTTCAATCCACCGCGCGTTTATGCCTGCCTTTACGTCAATCAGCTTTTCAAGCCCTTTTGCCTTTAGTTTCATATCACCCGTCAGCGACATTCCCTCAAGGCTGATTTTTGCGTTGAAATCGCCCGTCAAAACGCCGATTGCCTCAAGACGCGTGAACAAAAGAATGGTTATCGGCGGAAGTTTGTCAAATTCACCGCCTATTGTGTCCGCAAGACCGTTTATACCTCCGCCGAGTCCTGCTATAAAGAGTACGGGCGGTGCAACGGGGATTTTAAGACCGTCGCGGATATAAAATTCGATTTTGTCGGGCACGATAACGTCTTTGCTCTTAACCTTAACCTGTTTGAACGCGAGAACACCCTCACATTCGATAATTTTAATGTTAAGACCCGCGTTTACTTCATATTCGTTTTCTATCGTGTTGATTTTTACGCTTGCGTAAATTCCCGGTGCGTTGGCAACAAGCGAGCCTAAAACGTCTTTGGGGAGAGCAAGCGAAAATGCTGCGTTAATGCCGATAAATCCTGTGTCGCTTACCTTAACATAGCCGTCCTCAACGTCGCCCTTTTCGCCGAAAAGAACGTTGTCAACCTCTGCCGAGAGCTGACCGTCCGAAAGTTTGGTGTCCTTTTGAATTTTGTCGCCCGCGGACGTCTTTTTCGGGTTCTCGTCAAACATACTTGTCATTTCGCCCGAAATATCCTCCTGGTCGGCGGTGAGGCTTTCGTCAAAGAGGTTGTTAAGTTCCTCGCCGATGTCTTCCTGGTCGGCGGTGAGATCGGGTTTTTCTTTTTTCGCCTTAATCGGCAAGCTGATACTTCCGCCGAAGCCTATGCCGTATGTAACCATACCGTCCGAGTCGTCGTACCACTGCGAGCTTAAAACACCGTATTTCAAATCTACCGCAAAACCGCCGAGCGACTGTATCATTGTCGCCGCGCCGTCCAGCGAAAGAGTGAGCGGTTTTATCGTCACATTCTCACCGAGCGCCTTTGTAAGACGTTCGTCGTCAAGCGTGTGTGCAATGCCCTGTGTTGCCGAAATGCTCCATTTACTGCGCCATACGTTAATCGAGTTTATAACTTTCAAAAGTCCGTCGCCCTCGATTTTGTAATTACTGCCGTCTTTGTAAAGCTTAATTGGCTTGCTGCCCTCGTAGGAGAGCATATTGTTGATGATTATGTCACCTGTCTGATAATCTGCCTGCCAGAAAGTTTCCTGCGTCTGCGCGTCTTTCATTTCGCGTAAATTTGCGCGCACCGTAAGCAGAATTTCGTGTTCTTTTATGGCTTTTTCGTCTTTTCCGAAGTTGTATTTTATGCTTTCGCCGTTAAGTCTGCCCTTTGCGGACATTTCTCCTTTGTAAAAGCTTAAAAATTCCTTTTCGTTTCTGAATGTGAAAAAGTCGTAGCCGCCTGCCGCGGTGTCTTTTGTCGTACGCACAAGCGCCGCCATACCGTATGATTTAATGCGGTATTTCTCGTCTGCCGACACCTGAAGTTTTGTTTTGCACGCAACGGACGTGCAGTTTAAATTAGCCTGAAGTGTCGGGTCGTCTATTTCAAAAACGATTTTATAATAACCTACATAAAGCTGTTTGGTTGTGGTAAACGTGAGCGTTTCGCACGCGTCGTCGAGAAAAGCTATATTCTGCTTTTCAATTATAACCTCGTCGCCCGTTGTTTCGTGAACGAGTTTTAACGTGCTTCGCGCGTCGTTTGCCAAAAATGCCTGGAGAGGTTTCATTTTTCCCGAAATCGTAACCGCTTTTTCGCCGTCGGTATAGACGATTTTCGGGTCGATTTTGTTAAGCTGAATTTCCGAAACCTCGCCGACGGAGGGAAGAATAACACTCCTTTGCGCCGCCGTTTCAAAATCCGACAACGTTCCGTCCGCCAAAGTCTGCGTGCCCGTCACCGATATGTAAATCGTGCCTGCGGTGAGGTCGTTTTGCGGAAGCGCTTCGAGAACATAGCGCAAAACCTTTGTTTCCTTGCCGAGAGATGCGTATGGAATTCTGTCGCTGTCACCGCCGATAAGCCTAAACTGTTTTTCGTCAACGGTGAGGTTTATCACCGCATTGGTGAGTTCCACAGCGTTGTCAACCGTGTTGTCGATGTTTACGGTAACGTTTATTTTACCGCCGTTTGCATACGATTTTTTGTCTGCCGAAAGTTCAACGCGGTCGGTTGTGATGTCAATGCCCATAGCCTCGCCCGTGGTGTTTGAGAAGTTGCCCACGCCGTAGAGAAGCTCGCCCGTTATGCTTTCGCCGTTTTTAACCGCGTGGTTTTCCCAGTAAATCGCCGCCGCGCTGTCCGGCTCGCGGTAATCGTTTGAATAGTTTGTAAAATCGCAGTTCGGGTTGGGGATGTAATCGTAGCGGACGTTCGCAAGATTTGCCCAGTGTCCCAAAATAACTTTGTTCGGTTTTGTTCCGCCGTTCCAGCCCTGCGCCTCCATCAAAATGTAGGAAAGACGCGTTGGATTTGTGAGCGAATCAAGGCTCCTTATCTGATAGGGAACCTCGCCTCCCGTAAATTCCGTTTCGGTCATTGTAGGCTGAAGATTTTTGTCAAGAACAAAGTACGGTGCGTCAATTCTGTTGCCGAGCGCCGTGTCGAGAAGAAGTCTTATGCTCACATTCTCGTCTTTTCCGCTGTTGTTTTCAACCTTAAACGAAAGACCGACGTTTCCTGTCGTTTTGCTCTGTGTATCGTTGTCGAGCGCCGCGGTGAGAGTCACCGTTATTCCCTTTATTGTCCACGGAATTTCTATTAGGCGCTGTTCGTTGCTCACCTTAACCGTGCCGAGCGATGAGTCTATTCCGAAAAATGCGTAATTCTGACCGAAAATATAGTCGTCGTCACCTATACGTACAGTGATGAATGATGTTCCGCTGCTCCGTTCCTTATCCTCGGCATATAAAAGAGGAATGTCGTTGTCGAGCGCTTTTTGAGGATTACCCTCGGCGGTTTCTATTGCAAAACCGCCGGTTTTTTGGTTAAAGGTAAAGCTCATATACTGATTTGAAATTCTGTATTCGTCCTCCTCGGCAAACACCGCCGCGGGAAATGCCGAAATAAGAACGGCAAGTATCAAAACATATGACAGTGCCTTTTTAAATATGTTCATTCTCTTTCATTCCCCCTTTAATTACTTACATATACGCAAAGTGTGAAGTAGTCGCGCTTGTCGGTCTGAACAAAGAATGTGTACCAGCCGTCTTTTAAGTCTTTCACTTCAAATTCGCCGTTTGCGTTTTTGTTTATCATTGTGCCTTCTTTCTTCATCTGTCCCATTGTTCTCACGCCGTTTTGATACCTTACATATGCCGTTCCCGAGAAGTTTGCGAGCGAGAGTTTTATATCCTTGCCGATAACCTCGCTTCGTCCCGCAAAGTCGGGAAGATTTCCGTTTATAAGCGCTACCGTGTCGTATTTGCCCACAAGTCTTATTGTGCGCGCCGCGGTTGTTTCGTTGTGCGCCGAGTCGGAAACTGTGTATGTGATTGTGTAAGGTTTGGACGAGTCAAACTTGTTAAGGCTCAAATCGTTCGGATTGAATGTGCCGTAGTCGACTTTTACCTTCTCGGTGAGATTTTCCGTTTTTCCGTTAAACGTGTCGTATGCTTTGTATGCGGTGTATTTGCCGTCTTTCACGTATTCCAGCATACTGATGTCGTAGTCGGAATTCATTTTCGGGTTTTCATAAAATACCAGCTCGCCGCCGAGCTCGGAAATGTCTATCGCCGGCGCGGTTTTGTCGATAACTTCAATATCGACGCCGTAGCTTGCCGAAAGACCGTTTTTCTTTTCGGTATCAAAGATGAAAAGTCCGTTTCTGTCGTAAACCTTTTCTTTGATTTTGCCGTATTCGTCACTGCTTCCGATAAGACGCGTATCGTCGTCCGTTTCAACCGTAACGGTAACGTCCTTGTTCGTAACGGGGTATGCGTCGTTGTTAAACGTGCCGTCGGCATTTTTG